>NZ_JALBUS010000003.1:0-186194 GCF_033971885.1 Absicoccus intestinalis
TAATCCAATACAGCTTGTAGCTTTTGTTCAAATGTATATTTGGCTTTTCGTCCCATAATAAAATCCCCCAAAAGCAGGGCAGTACATTTTGTGTATTTGTACTGTCTACTTTTAGGGGATCATATCACCATGCTTGAGCCTTTTTTTTTATTCTAGGATAGCGCCAATATCAGCACCTTGTACTAATTTCGCATATCGTTTTAACCAACCTTCATTGATCTTTGGAGGTAAGATCTTTTGATGTTTCTTACGTTCAGCTAATACTTCATCACTGACTTGTACATTTAATTGATGTTCCGGAATATTCAATTCGATCATATCGCCTTCTTCAATTAAGCCAATTGGGCCACCACTGGCAGCTTCTGGAGCAATATGACCAACAGATGCTCCACGACTGGCGCCCGAGAAACGACCATCGGTAATTAATGCAACGCTCTTGTCCAATCCCATACCAGCTAAAGCAGAAGTAGGATTCAACATTTCCCGCATACCAGGGCCACCTTTTGGACCTTCATAACGAATGACAACCACATCGCCTGCATGGATCTTACCTGCATAAATGGCTTGAATGGATTCATCTTCCGAATCAAAGACACGAGCCGGGCCGATGTGATGCATCATTTCAGGAGCACATGCAGAACGTTTTACGACAGCGCCTTTTGGACAGATATTACCATACAAGATCGCAATTCCACCATTTGAAGAATATGGATCATCAATTGGATGAATGATATTTTCATCTTTGTTGATGGCATATTTGGTATTTTCACCAACCGTTTTGCCCGTTACCGTCATACAATCTAGATCAATGAGATCCTTCTTTGATAATTCATGTAAGACAGCTTGTAAGCCACCTGCCATATTGAGATCTTGCATATGGGTAGGACCAGCCGGTGCTAGATGACAAAGATTTGGGGTCTTATCACTAAATTCATTAAAAGTAGATAGTTCCAAATTATATCCTGCTTCTTGGGCAATGGCCAATAAGTGCAAGACACTATTGGAAGAGCATCCTAAAGCCATATCGCAAGTTAATGCATTTTTGATGGAACGCTCATTGATGATATCTTTGATCTTGATATCTTTTTCCAACATATCCATCACGGCCATACCGGCATGTTTTGCGAGCAATAAACGCTTGTTGGATACAGCCGGAATCGTGCCATTTCCAGGCAGGGCAATACCCATGGCTTCGCATAGACAGGAAACACTGTTTGCGGTATACATACCAGCACAACTTCCACAACCCGGACATACACCCTGTTCATATTCTTCTAAGTCTTTATCATTAATCAAATTGGCTTTTCGTGCACCAACAGCTTCAAAGATTTTAGAAAGAGAAACTTCTTGGCCTTTGACATGTCCCGCTAACATTGGGCCACCTGTACATACAACCGTTGGCACATTGACACGCAAAGCACCCATGACCATTCCTGGAACGATCTTATCACAGCTTGGTACCAATACAAGGGCATCAAAACAATGGGCTTGTGCCATGGTTTCGACACTATCGGCAATTAATTCACGACTTGCCAAGGAATAATGCATACCTTTATGTCCCATCGCAATGCCATCACAAACGCCAATCGATGGCACAACAATTGGTGTACCACCACGCATGGCAACACCCATTTTGATGGCTTCAACTAGTTTATCCAAGTGGAAATGGCCAGGGACGATATCGCTTTTGGCAGAGACGATACCAACCAAAGGTTGATCCAATTCTTCTTTTGTATAACCCATCGCATAAAATAAACTTCGCATGGGTGCTTTTTCGACACCTTGTGTCACTTGTGCACTCTTTAACGTTTTTTTCATGTATAAACTCCTCATTATTCATCTTCATCGGTATCTACCGATTTTCTTGAAATACCTGTAATACCGGTTCGACAGATTTCTTCAATGTGGTAACAATTCAGCATTTCCAATAAACCATCAATCTTTTCTGGCGCACCGGTCAATTCAATGATCATATTTTGTTTACTTAAAGAAATGATCTTACCACGATAAATATTGACGATTTCAATGATACCGGAACGATTGTTTTTATCACAGCTAACTTTTAATAGTAAAAGTTCACGAAATAAACTGGTGTCTTTATCCAATAAATACAATTCTTTTACGGGTTCCAGTTTTCTGGTTTGCGTCATGATTTGGGAAAGGGAAGTATCGTTTCCATCAAATACGACAGTAATTCGTGAAATTTTGGGATCATTGGTCGTTGATACAGTCAATGAATCGATGTTGAAGCCTCGTCGACCAAATAAACTTGCAATTCGAGTCAAAACATTCGATTGATTTTCGACAAATATACTTAAAACTTCTCGAGACATACTTTCACCTCTAATCCTTGATCATATCATCAATGGTTCCGCCATTTGGAATCATTGGCAATACACGTTCTTCTTTATCGATGTTGCAAGCAATCCAAACCGGACCATTGATCTTTAATGCTTTTTGGAAAGCATCTTTAAATTCATCCAGGGTGTTGCATGCAAAACCAGTAGCACCAAATCCTTCGGCAACTTTCACAAAATCGGTCTTTCGATTGAGTACAGTTTGGGAATAATGTTTATTGTAAAAAACGGTTTGCCATTGATAGACCATGCCGAGGACCTTATTATCCATGATGATCGTAATAATTGGCAAGTCATATGATACCGCGGTACATCCTTCGTTCAGATTCATATGGAAGGAACCATCGCCGGTAAAGTGGATCACACGCTTATCTGGATTGCCAACTTGTGCACCAATGGCCGCACCATAGCCAAATCCCATTGTACCAAGACCGCCACTGGTCAAAAAGCGATGGGTCTTATGATGACGTACATATTGAGCAGCCCACATTTGATGTTGACCAACATCCGTTACATAGATCGTATCTTTATCGGTTAGATCACAGGTAGCTTCGATCAATTCTTTTGGACGTAGCTTAGCCCCTTTCATGGGAACACGAACCGTTTTTTGATAAGAAGTGACTTGTTCCACCCATTCGGTATGTTTGCGTTCTTCAATTTTTGGCAATAAAGCCTGCAATACATCTTTCGTATCACCAATAATACTATAGTTGATCAAGACATTTTTATTGATTTCCGATGCATCAATATCAATTTGAATAATGGCTGCTTTGGGGGCAAATCGTTTTGGATTTAAAGCTACTCGATCAGAAAAACGTGTACCGATCGCAATGACTAGATCGGCTTGGTCAATGGCTTTATTGGCAGCAATGGTTCCATGCATCCCAATCAATCCTAAATTTTTTGGATCATCGCAATCAATGACACCAGCAGCCATCATTGTATACGTGGCAGGCATGTCCGCTTTCTGAATTAATTCATAGAGTTCATCACGAGCATCGCTAGCTTCTACACCACCGCCAAAATAAAGGACAGGTCGTTTACATGTATTGATGATTTTTGCAACCTGATTGATCTCTTTTTCTGAAAATTTTGGATGTGGTTCCAAAGGCAATGGTTTATGAGGCGTATAGTCTGTCGTAGCGGCTGTTACATCTTTGGTGATATCCACTAAAACAGGTCCTTTTCTGCCTTCATTGGCAATTCGGAACGCATTTCGTAAAGCATCGGCTAAATTCTCAATTTTATTTACGAAATAATTGTGTTTGGTGATTGGTAGGGTCACACCGGTAATACTGATTTCTTGGAATGAATCCCGACCAATCATGTTGTCGGATACGTTACATGTGATTGCAACCATGGGAATACTATCCATATAAGCGGTCGCAATACCTGTCACCAGGTTGGTTGCACCGGGACCACTGGTCGAAAACACAACTCCGGTTTTTCCAGTGCTTCGTGCATATCCATCGGCTGCATGGGCGGCTCCTTGCTCATGCGCAGTAATATAATGATGGATCTTATCCGAATAATCATATAAAGCGTCATAGACATTCAATGCAGCACCGCCTGGATACCCAAATACAGTGTCTACATTGTGTTCAAGCAAAACTTCCATGACAATTTGTGAACCTGTTCGTTTCATTGTTTTCCTCCCATTCGAAAATAGTAAACTTATTATAACGCTCGAATTCGTATAAAACAACCGGATGAAACTGCTTTCAGAAATAAAAATGAAAAAATGTGAAATATAGTGATTCTTTTATTGAAATGCAAATAATTTTCATTTATAATGCTCATATCGAGCGAAGAACTGAAGTAGTAGTTTTCGATGTGCGATGTAGAGAGCAAGTGGTTGGTGAAAACTTGTACCGCTAGAAAATGAACTTGTCAGGGAGCAAGACGTATCTCGGCGTTATCGAGGATCGAGGGTTTCTATCGATGAAGATAGAAAAACTAAGGTGGTACCGCGTTTTTGACGTCCTTAGAATGGACGTCTTTTTTTTAATGAAGGAGGAACAAAACATGGACTATACCAAATATGGCAAAGAGTATTATTTACCCCCAGAACCTTGTTACGATTGGGTAAAGAAAGATTGTGTCGATCATGCACCGGCTTGGTGTAGCGTTGATTTGCGCGATGGCAATCAAGCGTTGATCATTCCCATGAGTTTGGAAGAAAAGATTCGTTATTTTAAAACATTGGTCCAAGTTGGATTCAAAGAAATAGAAGTCGGTTTTCCGGCTGCGAGTGAAACGGAATATGAATTCTGTCGTCGTTTGATTGAAGACAATTTGATTCCAGATGATGTCACAATTCAAGTGTTGATGCAAGCACGTCCTCATATCATTCGTAAAACATTTGAAGCGATTAAGGGCGCCAAACGAGCCATTGTGCATGTGTATAATTCCACTTCGGTTGCGCAGCGAGAACAAGTTTTCAAAAAATCAAAAGAAGAAGTGAAACAAATTGCGATCGATGGCGCCAAAATGTTGAAGGAATTAGCGCATGAAAGCGATGCAGACCTCACTTTTGAATATTCACCAGAAAGCTTTACCGGTACGGAACCAGAATATGCATTGGAAGTATGTAATGCGGTCATTGATATATGGGAACCAACCCCAGAACATAAAGTTATCATCAATTGTCCCGTAACAGTGGAAATGAGCATGCCTCATGTATATGCATGTCAAATTGAATATATGCATAAACACCTGAATCGGCGTGATTCAGTCATCTTATCTTTACATCCACACAATGACCGTGGAACAGGAATTGCTGATACGGAATTGGGATTATTGGCAGGCGCTGATCGAGTAGAAGGTACTTTATTTGGTAATGGTGAACGTACCGGAAATATCGATTTGATCACCGTGGCCATGAATATGTATGTATTAGGTATCGATCCAAAATTGGATTTCTCCAATTTACCAGAAGTTCGTGCTGTCTATGAAGATGTGACACGAATGAAAGTATATGATCGTGAACCTTACTCGGGTGATTTGGTCTTTGCGGCATTCTCTGGATCGCATCAAGATGCCATTGCGAAAGGCTTTGCGCATCATAAAGCCCATCCCGAACATTGGAATGTTCCCTATTTATTGATTGATCCAGCCGATATTGGTCGTCAATATGATCGTGATGTCATCCGTATCAATTCACAATCTGGTAAGAGTGGCATTGGCTTTGTTTTACAACAATATTATGGATATGATCTGCCAAAACAGTTCCGCCAAGAATTTGGTTATTATATCAAGGACATCAGTGATCATCGACATGCAGAATTGATGCCACATGAAATCAAAGATATTTTCGATCATGATTTCAACAATTTAAAATCACCACTGTTTGTATCGGATTATCACTTTATTCGCAAAAATAATAATGAATACCATGCCTATTTGGATGTGACATTTAAAGAGAAACAATATGATATTACTGGAAAAGGAAATGGCCGATTGGATGCCGTTGCGAATGCACTTCGTCATTTCTTAAAAATTGATTATGATATTGAAGATTATTCCGAACATGCTTTGAGCATTGGTTCGACTTCAAAGGCTTGTGCATATATTCAAATGACGGATGAAGATGGTGAACATCGATTCGGTGTGGGTGTGGATGATGATATCATCTTAGCTTCGATCTATGCATTGGTCAGTGCGATCAATCGATATTTTCGTGAAGGAAAGGGAGAAAAATAATATGGCAATGACAATGACCCAAAAGATCTTAGCGGCTCATGCAGGCTTAGATCATGTCGAAGCTGGTCAGTTGATCGAGGCAAATTTAGACTTGGTCATGGCCAATGATATCACTGGTCCCATGGCCTTACCAATCATTCAACAAATGGGTGGCCATGTATTTGACAAAGATAAAGTTGTTTTTGTACCTGATCATTTTACCCCAAATAAAGATATCAAGTCCGCCGAAAATGCGAAAGCCATCTTGGATTTTTCCATTCAAGAGAAACTGACACATAAATTGATCCAGGGAAAATGTGGTGTAGAACATGCGATCTTACCCGAATTAGGATTGACCTATGCCGGCCAATGTGTGATTGGTGCGGATTCACACACATGTACCTATGGGGCCTTGGGCGCTTTTTCTACGGGTGTTGGAACCACGGATATTGCCGCAGGCATGGTAACAGGACAGGCTTGGTTCAAGATTCCAACTGCCATTAAAATTTATTTACATGGAAAACCAAATCCGTATATAAGTGGGAAAGATGTCATCTTACATATTATTGGTGAAATTGGTGTCGATGGTGCCTTATATCGATCCATGGAATTTGTGGGACCTGGAGTTGCCCAATTAAGCATGGATGATCGTTTTACCATTTGTAATATGGCCATCGAAGCCGGCGCCAAAAATGGGATCTTCCCGGTGGATGATCAAACGATCGATTATATGAAAAAAGCCGATGTGCAAAATTACACCGTGTATGAAGCGGATGAAGATGCCAACTATGAACAAGTGGTTGATGTGGATCTGAGTCAGGTCCGTCCAACCGTGGCGTTCCCACATTTGCCAGGGAATGCCCACACGATCGATGAAGTTGAAGCCATGGAGCCAATCTATGTCGATCAAGTTGTGATTGGTTCTTGTACGAATGGTCGTATTTCGGATCTTAGAAAGGCAGCAGCCATCTTAAAAGGACATCAAGTGGCTGAAAATGTTCGTGTCATGGTTGTTCCAGCAACCCAAAAGATCTTCTTAAAATGTGTCCATGAAGGTTTGGTTGATATCTTTGTGGAAGCAGGATGTGCTTTCAATACGCCAAGTTGCGGACCTTGTATGGGTGGCCATATGGGTGTATTAGCGAAAGGCGAAAAATGTCTATCCACCACAAATCGTAACTTTGTTGGTCGTATGGGGGATGTTGGCTCTTTGATCTATCTGGCCAGTCCAGAAGTTGCAGCAGCAACCGCAATCAAAGGATATATTGCCAATCCTGAACGAATGGAGGAAGAAGAATGAATCAAGCACATGGAACGGTATTAAAATATGGTGATAATGTCGATACAGATGTCATTATTCCGGCGCGGTATTTAAACTCTTTTGATGCGAAAGAATTGGCCAGCCATGCGATGGTTGATATTGATCCTACCTTTACCAAACGTGTAAAACCAGGAGATATCTTGGTTGCACGAAAGAATTTTGGTTGTGGATCCAGTCGTGAACATGCACCTTTGGCATTAAAAACTGCCGGTATTTCTTGTATCATTGCGGATAGTTTTGCTCGCATCTTTTATCGGAATGCGATCAATATTGGTTTATCGATCCTAGAATGTCCTCAAGCAGCTAAAGCCATCCAAGAAGGGGATGAAGTACAAGTTGACTTTGATTCCGGGATCATTACGGATATTACGACCAATCAAACGTTTCAGGCTGTACCATTTCCACCTTTTATGCAAGAATTGATCGCACAAGGTGGTCTGGTCAATTATGTCAATCAAAAGGGGAATCGGTAATATGGAAAAACGAATTGCGATCGTACGTGGCGATTATATTGGTCCCGAAATTGTCAGTGAGGCCATGAAAGTTTTACGTTGTATCGAAACAAAATATGATCATACTTTTATTTATGATGAAGTCTTAGCAGGCGGTGCTGCCATAGATGCGACGGGAGAATGCTTGCCACAAATTTCCATTGATGCATTAAAACAAGCTGATGCGGTTTTATTAGGAGCGGTTGGTGGTCCGAAATATGATAGTCAACCAGCCAATAATCGTCCGGAAAAAGCGTTATTGCGGATTCGTAGTTTACTGGGCTTGTTTGCGAATCTACGCCCTGCTATTCTGTTTCCGCAATTGGCCGATGCGAGTCCTTTAAAACCGGAAATTGTGCAAAAGGGCATTGATTTTGTCGTTGTCCGTGAATTAACAGGTGGTATCTATTTTGGCAAGCATGAAACCATTGGGGATCGTGCTGTCGATGAAATGGCTTATAGTGTCGATGAGATCAAGCGCATTGCGAAAGTTGCTTTTGAAACAGCACAAGTTCGTCATCATAAGGTAACTTGTGTCGATAAGGCCAATGTATTGGATACTTCCAAGTTATGGCGTAAAGTGGTTCAAGAATTAGCAAAAGAATATCCCGATGTGACTTTGAATTTTATGTATGTGGATAATGCAGCCATGCAGTTATGCAAAGATCCAAGTCAATTTGATGTGATCCTTACCGAAAACATGTTTGGCGATATCTTAAGCGATGAAGCCAGTATGTTAACGGGAACCATTGGTACCATTGGTTCGGCTTCTTTGGGATCAACTTCCATCGGCATGTATGAACCTATTCATGGTTCAGCGCCTGATATTGCGGGCAAAGATATGGCCAATCCTTTAGGAACCATCTTGTCGGTGGCGATGATGATGCGTTATTCTTTCCATTTGGAAAAAGAAGCAAAAGATATCGAAAAGGCAGTCCATGCCATCTTAGATCAAGGCTATCGTACAGCGGATATGATGAGCAAAGGAATGAAACAAGTAGGTTGTCAGGAAATGGGCGACTTGGTTGTGAAACAAATTGAAAATAATTGAAAATAATCTGAAAACACCCGTTGACGCGCCATTTCAATGGGTGTATTTTAATTAAGTAATATATATAGGAGGCAGATTTATATGGAGAAGCAAAATATAGATTGGAGCGCACTCGATTTTAGTTATAGAGAAACCGATAAAAGCTACGTATCCAATTTTAAGAATGGAAAATGGGATGATGGTGTTTTAACATCGGATCATACCATCACAATGTCTGAATGTGCAGGTGTCTTACAATATTCGCAATCTGTATTTGAAGGAATGAAGGCATATACTACAGCAGATGGCCGAATTGTTACATTCCGTCCAGATCAGAATGCGAAACGGATGTATGATTCTGCAAAACGTTTGGAGATGCCACCATTTCCACAAGATCGTTTTGTGCAGGCGGTATTAGAAACCATCAAAGCCAATGAAAGTTGGGTACCCCCTTATGGTTCCGGTGCTACTTTATATATTCGTCCTTACATGTTTGGTTCCAGCGCTGTAATTGGTGTTGCACCTGCTGAAGAATATCAGTTCCGTATCCTAACTACACCTGTAGGTCCTTATTTTAAAGGTGGGGCAAAACCCATTCGTTTAAAATTAGCGGAATATGATCGTGCAGCTCCTCGTGGAACGGGTCATATCAAAGCGGGATTAAACTATGCGATGTCTTTGCATGCGATCGTGCAAGCTCATAAAGAAGGATTCAATGAAAATTTGTATCCAGATTCCCGAACACGTACATTGGTTGAAGAAACAGGTGGCGCCAATATCATCTTTATTAAAGGCGATACCTTTGTGACCGTAAAATCGCCAACGATTTTACCTTCTGTCACTCGTCGTTCTTTGGAATATGTTGCTGAACATTATCTAGGATTGAAAGTCGAAGAACGCGAAATTCCTTTAACAGAATTACCAGAATTCGATGAATGTGGTCTTTGCGGAACGGCTGCCGTCATTAGTCCTGTGGGATCTGTCACCAATACGGTGAGCGGTGAAGAAGTTGTCTTTAAATCGGGCATGGAAAAAATGGGTCCTACGATCCAGAAACTGTATGATACATTAACAGGTATCCAAATGGGTACTATTGAAGCCCCAGAAGGATGGATCTTTGAAGTAAAATAAGAAAGAAAGGTCTTGAGATCTTCTCAAGATCTTTTTTTTCGCGTAAAAAAAGAAATGCGAAGATGCATTTCTTTAATTGGTAACCAATTTGACTTTATTTTTGATTTGTTTCGTCATATAAATATTATATTTTTTGGTTTTCAGATCGGGTGTTTCATCGGGTGAATGATCTTTATCAAAGATCCAGATGGCTTGGATACCTTCTTTTTTGGCTAGGGCTTTTCCTTGTTCATAATCCAAACAGAAAAGGGAAGTACTTAAGCCATCCGCTTTTCCGGAATCGTTGGTAATGACTGTGACACTTCGACATTGACTGGCTGGATAGCCGGTATCGGGATCAATGATATGGGCATATCGTTTGCCATTAACCGTATAATATCGTTGATAGTCACCACTTGTGACAATGGTCTTATTTTCATTGGTTTCAAAAGAAACCACCGAATTCTGACTGTCAGGATCTTGAATACCAATGGTCCAGTTTGACCCGTCTGGTTTTGGCCCTAATAAGACAACATTTCCGCCGGCATTGATAAAGCCATTGTGAAGGCCTGCTTTATTCAAGGCTTTTTTGGCTAACTGAGTCGTGTATCCTTTGGCAATTCCACCTAAATCGATCATCATGTCAGGATCGGTAAAAGCAATCTGATTGCCATTGATCTGGATCTTATCCGTACCACCATGGCATAATGCTGTTTGGATTTCTGTATTCGATGGCAATTGACCATCTTTTCCTTCATCATTGCGCTTGATTCCTTCTTCGCGATAGGTATGCCACACGTCCATCACGTTGCCATAGCTGATATCAAATTTGGGACAAATTTCATGGATTTGTAGAGCCAATCGGATGCAATCCATGGTCGTATCATCTACGCTGACAGGGTGTGAGCCAGCTTCGTGATTAATGGTATAAATATTGTTGATTCCTTTATAGGCATGATATTGGTCAAATCGTTTATTATTTTCTCGAAATACTTGTTTTAAGATCTTGGTGTATTTCGCAAAATCTTCTTGGGAACATTGGGCTTGAAACGTGATGGAGGTGTCAAAACCAACATCGGTCAGGGTAATGCTTTGTTGATCTTGTTGGGTTTCTTGACGGGATTGGATGAAAAAAATAACAGATATGATCAATAACAGGAAGCAAGAAGAGAGGATCAACCAGCTTTTTATATTCTTTTTCATGGGGTCATTATAGCTTTTTTGATGGTTTTTGTCGATTGTAAAAGCTTGAACTCCCTGAAAAAATGGATTAATATTAATTTTGATTATAGGAAGGAGAGAAATAGGTCTATGTCATTGTTTTTAGGATCTATGAGGCAACATATCCCTGGACATAAAGAAATGACAGAAAAATCTGATGTTTTGCGTTTGATGCCAAAACAAAATGTATACATTCCATTGGTGCATGGTCGTAGTACAGATAAAGATTTTAATGTCTTAGTGGCTGAGGGAGATGCCGTAAAGGTTGGAACAAAACTTGCTGAAACCAAAGGTGGTTTATATGTTCCAATTTATTCCAGTGTTTCAGGAACATATAAGGGTACACAAAAGCGTATGCACAATTCCATGCGTCCCCAAGTTCATATGGTGATTGAAGCAGATGGAAAACAGGAAAGTATCCAAGCTTTTGAACCACAAGACTATACCAAATTAAGTCGTCAAGAGTGTGTTGATTTTGTTCAGAAAGCAGGAATTATTGGTCTGGGAGGTGCTGGATTCCCCACATATGTAAAGTATGGAAAGCCTAACGGTGTCGATGTTGTTTTGATCAATGCCGTTGAATGTGAGCCATTTATTACAGCCGATTATCGAAATGTTATGGATGATCCACAAGATCTTGTGACTGGTTGTCTGATCATGAAGAAGATGGCTGAAGTGGATCAAGTATATATTTGTATCAAAGAATCTCACCCTGATTTGATCGAACAAGTAAAAAAGGCTTGTGCCAATGTACAAGGTGTTGATGTGCGTCCCGTCCCAGATGTATACCCAATGGGTTGGGAACGTGTATTAGTTCGTGAAGTCCTTCATAAAGAATATGGTAATTTACCTGCGGAAGCTGGTGCAATTGTCGATAATGCGACAACAGCGATTGCGATGGCGCAGGCTTTTACGCGTGGTCAAGCCATTACGGAAAAGACGGTCACAATCAGTGGAGATGGAATCAAAAAGCCAAGCAATGTTCGTGTTCCCGTTGGTATGCCCGTTAATGAGATCATTGAAGCTTGTGGTGGATATAGCGGCGATAGCGTACGTTTGATTGCAGGTGGGCCTATGATGGGGAAAACCTTGATCAAAGATGAATTCGTCATTGATCGTGCGATGAATGCCATCACGGTATTAAAACATGTCGAAGATGATGCCATTGAATGTTTACGTTGTGGACGTTGTTCGGATCATTGTCCAGCCGGTTTGCAACCGGTTCGTATCAGTATGGCCGTAAAAGCCAATGATGTGGATGAAATGATCAAACGTGGTGCATCGAGCTGTATTGAATGTGGTCTTTGTACTTATGTTTGTCCAAGCCACATCAATGTAACCGAAAATGTGCGAAAGGCAAAACGAGTCATTGCCTTGAAGAAGAAATAGGGAGGGCCAGTTATGAAGTTGAATTTTCATGTCAGTCCAAGTCTGAGAGGTCCTTTAACGACACAACGAATTATGAAGGAATTAACTTGTGGCTTGTTGATCATCTTTGTCTTGGCAGTTATTAATTATACACATTTATATGGAAGTGCCTATGGACTCCAATGTGTTTGGATCTTAGCTTGTTCTTTGGTCACAATGTTTATTTGTGAATATTTATTTGCGAAGATTCGCAAAAGAGATCCGAAAAAAGAAATCAAGCATAGTTTTGGATGGGTCACTGCCATTATTTTGGCTTTGATGATGCCGGTTTCTGTGCCATTGTATGCCGTTATCGTATCGACCATTTTTGCTATTGTATTCGCAAAAATGATCTTTGGTGGATTTGGCCATAATATCTTTAACCCCGCAGCTGTCGGTCGTGCCGTTATCTTTGCCTCTTTTACAGGAGCAACGACCGATTTAGTAACAAGTGCAACACCAACGGCCTATATCAACAATACTTACGGTTGGTTACCTGCCAATGAAAATGTATTGGATGCTTTCTTACAGAATTATGGCGGATGGAAAGGCTTATTCCTAGGAACCTATCCTGGTGCTTTAGGTGAAACATTTACCTTAGCAATCGTGATCATTGGTATTTTCTTGATCGTGCGTAAGATCATTGATTGGCGTGTTCCCGTTGTCTATTTAGGTACGATCTTTGTGATGACTGCGATCATCGCGATCATTACAGGTATTGGTCCTTATCACGGTATTCCTGGTTTCTTATGGTATCCTGTTCTTCATTTATTATTGGGTGGTGTTGTATTTGGTGCATTCTTCATGTTGACGGATCCTGTTACTTCACCAACGAGTGCAGCAGGTCGTACGATTTTTGCCCTAGGTGCTGGTATTTTGACTGTTTTGATTCGTATGACTGGAAACTTGCCAGAAGGATGTCTCTATTCCATCTTATTGATGAACATGATGACACCATTGATCGAAAGTGCTTTGGATGGAAAACAATTGGATATTCTCAAAAAGGCAAAACATGGTTTTATCTATCTTTGCATCGTTGGTTTGGCCTTGACGATTTTTGCGGCTTGTAAAGTACATCCAGTCACAAATCCAAAAGGCGAATCAGAAGCCAAAGTTGTTGAACAAACGGAGGTGGATATTCTATGAATAAGATTGCTCATTTAACGATATTCTTGTCTGTTATTTCGGCAATTGCTGGTGGAGCATTGGCATGGGCCAATAATATGACAGCTCCGGTCATTGCTGCAAACAATTTAAAACAAGAAAAAGAATCATTACAAGAAATGTATCCTGAAGCAAGTTTGAATGATTTCAAACAAGTAAAATTCAAATCGGATTCAACGACGATCAAAAAAATCTATTCTTATAAAGATAAAGTGATCTTTAATATGTCTGTCAGTGGATATAAAGATGGAACGACTTTCTTAGTTTCGATCAATAAAGAGGATGGCAAAATTGATAAATATTTGGGATTAAGCAATGGAGACACCAAAGGCTTAGGATCCAAAGTGCTGGATAAGCCATTCCAGAAAAGTTTGGAAGGTAAGAAAGCTAGCGATCAATTGGATACGATTTCTGGTGCCACCATTTCTTCCAGCGCCGTTACGGCCGGTATCAATGAAGCGGCCGGTTATGTAAAAGATGTAAAGTGAAAGGAGAATCGGTATGAGTAAATTTCAAAGTTTCAAAAACGGACTTTTAAGAGAAAATCCGGTATTCTCTTTGTTCTTAGGTATTTGTTCCACTCTAGCTATCACAACTTCTGTAGATAATGCGATTGGTATGGGTACCGCTGTTATTTTCGTATTGATCATGTCCAATGTGATCATTTCATTATTGCGTAATATCATTCCTGATGAAGTGCATATTCCTGTCTATATCGTCATCATCGCAACTTTGGTCAAGATCGTTCAAATGATGATCGAAGCGTATGCGCCAGCATTGAATCAAAGTTTGGGTGTATTCATTCCTTTGATCGTTGTCAACTGTATCATCTTAGGTCGTGCAGAAGCCTATGCTTGTGATCATGGACCTTTGGATTCAGCCTTGGATGGTCTTGGTATGGGATTGGGATATACCTTAGCTGTATTATCAATGAGTTTGATTCGTGAGATCATTTCTACGGGTGGTTTTAAGATTTCGAACCCATTAAATACATCACAAGTATTCGTGAATGTAAAATTCTTCTCTGACTCTTGGACTATTAGTATGTTCTCCATGCCTGTGGGTGCATTCATCACATTTGCTTGTTTAGCTGCATTTGTTGCTTGGTACAAAGATCATGCGAGCAAAAAGGAACAAGCTACTGCAAAGGAGGCTAAATAATCATGGCTGAATTATTTGGATTATTATTTACCAGTTTGATCATCAATAACGTCATCTTGACACAATTCTTAGGTATGTGCCCATTTATGGGTGTTAGTAAGAAACGTTCCAGTGCGTTAGGTATGGGTGTTGCGGTTGTCTTCGTTATTGTAGTAGCAGCCATTGTGACTTATGGTCTATATTATCTTGTTCTAGTACCATTGGGACTTGAATTCATGGATTTGATCACCTTTATCTTGGTTATTGCCTCTTTGGTACAATTGACAGAAATGTTTATCAAAAAAACAAGTCCCACATTATACAAGAGCTTAGGTGTCTATCTTCCATTGATCACAACCAACTGTGTGGTATTGAATGTATGTTTGGTCAACATTCAAAAGTTATATGATTTCCCACATATGTTGATGTATTCCATTGGTACACCTCTTGGCTTTGCTTTGGTGTTGTATATTTTCTCTACCATTCGTGAACGTTTGGAATTGAGTGATGTGCCTGAATTCTTTAAAGGAAATCCTATCGCATTGATTTGCGCGGCCATTATGTCTATGGCATTTACGGCATTTGCAGGAGTAATTTAATGCGAATCATTGCTGGCATCCTCTTTGTAGGTGCCTTGGTTGCCATCTATATTTGGGCATATCTCAATAATAAAAAGACCCCGTTGCCAAAGGGGTGTGAAAATTTAAAAGCCGATTGTGATGGATGTAAATTAGTTTCTTGCTCTTTACATCCTGATCATGGCAAGAAAAAGGAGGAAATCTAATGGGTACAGCGATCGTTATGATGCTGATTCTTGGTGCGATCCTAGGACTTGGTCTAGGCATTGCGGACAGCAAGTTAAAAGTCGAAGTAGACGAACGTGTTGAACATGTGACGGGAATGCTTCCAGGATATAATTGTGGTGGTTGTGGCTATCCAGGTTGTTCAGGATTTGCAGAAGGCATGGTTTCTGGTGAAGCCGATCATTGGCTATGCAAACCTTCAAAGCCAGACCAAAAAGCAGCCATCATCCAGTATTTGGAAGAAACACCGGGTCCTGATGGAAATACCATTCATGTAAAACCTTAAGCTTATGATTTTTTGTACAGAAACACAATGTGTTTCTGTATTTTTTTATTTCATAAAAAAACGCGACTATTGTCGCATTTTATGATTTTTTATAGTTGCGGATCCATTCTTCAATTTGTTCACGATCCGGGTCGATATAGATGGTTTTATAGGATTTCATGGTCACAAATCCAACCGGAGCACCTGGTACTTTTTTTAATTGACTGACTGGGCAGTAATCCACAGGAACAGAACTGGACATTTGTCCTTTGGAAAAATAAGCAGCTAACATTGCACACATACGAATTAAAGTTTCATCGGGTCGTTCACATTTACATAAAATATGGGAGCCATGATAGTCTTTGACATGAAACCAAACATCTTTTTTTCGTGATAAATGATGGGTAATGTAGTTATTCTGTAAATTGTTTTTGCCAATGTAGATATCTATATCTTTGACTTGTAGATGCAATACATTGGGCTTATTTTTATGCTTAGCTTGTTTGCGAGAGCGTTTGTGCATCATGACATGGGCATTGATCAATTCTTGGCGTATTTCGAGCGCATCGGTCACATTGCAATGTTGAAGTTGTTCATGCAGCTGTTCAAAATAATCAATTTCTTTTTTACAGGCTTCGATCTGTTCTTGCAAGATTGATTGCGAACGTTTCATTTTATGATATTTCTGATAATATTTATTCGCATTTCCTTTGATGTCTAAGCGCATATCAATAGGAATGCTCACATCTTGACCGGTTTCAAAATCAGGCACATGGACCACTTTTTCTTTTTTGATCTGATGCATGTACGCAAATAAAAGATCACCATATTGTTGATATTTTTTATAATCATAAGATTTTTCTAAACTCATCTGTAATTTAGGTAATTTTTTCTTCGCTTTTTTTAATTCCTTATCGACCGTACGAAAAACATCGCCGCATTGTTCTTTGATGCGAATTTGTTGTTCATTGGCCTGATATAAATGATCCAATCCAATCATCAGTGGATACACTTCTGCTTTTTGGTGAAGATGCGTCAACTCAATGCAATGATAATCATGTGGATATACGTAAAGCGATCGACTATTCAATACTTCCTTCAAAATATCTGCATAGGCTTGTCCATTTGCCATGCGAAATTGGAATTCTTTTGATAATAAAGGGGAAAAGCCATAAATTTGATCCACGAAACTGGTATCCATATCGACCTGTGTGACTTCGGTCGGATTCACTTTTTGTACTTGTTTAGGCAAGACATAGGTGGCACCCGGATGAATGGTCCGTTTGGCATTTTCATAAACGGGGATGCGTTTTAGCGCATCGATGATAATACCTTCTTGATTGACCAAGATCATATTGGCATATTTACCCATGCATTCTACATATAATCTGTTTTGGGTATAATCACCCAATTCATTTCGGCATTGTAGATGAAAACAGAGAACACGGTCATAATGAATTTGTTCAATGGATTCGATCATACATTGTGCACATTGTTTGCGTAATACCATCACAAAGTTTGTTGGTTGGCTCTGTGATGTTTCCGTTTTTTGGGTAATGTAAATACGATTGGTATTAGAATGAACATTGCATACCAATCGAATGGTTCCTGCATTTTTTGTATGTAGTTGAAAAACGATTTCTTCATCGCTTAAATTTTGAATTTTGTTTAATTTACAAGGACAATAGGTTTGTAGCTGTTTGGTGATAGTAAAAAGTAATAAACCATCCATTGCCATAAGATCACCTCGCTAGTCCATATTCTAGCATATTGACAAAATCTTTGACAGACTTATTGTTCATGATACAATAGGAGAAAGAAATGGCTTTAAATTTGGGAGAATTTGCATGAAACGTGGATTATTGATTATATTGAGTGGACCAAGTGGTGTTGGTAAGGGTACAATTCGTAAATATTTTGAAAATGACGAACGATTGAACCTTGCCTATTCAACTTCAATGACAACGCGAAGCCCACGTCAAGGTGAAAAAGATGGTGTCGATTATTTCTTTACGACGAAAGAAAAATTTGAAGAAGCCATAAAAAAGGGAGAGTTGTTGGAGTATGCCGAATTTGTGGGCAACTATTATGGAACACCTTTAAACGAAGTAGAACGGTTACGCAATGAAGGAAAGAATGTTCTGCTTGAAATCGAGGTACAGGGTGCAACACAAGTCCAAAAACGCTGTCCAGATGCTTTAAGCATTTTTATCATTCCACCATCTATGGATGAGTTAGAACGTCGTATTCGTGGTCGTCGCAGTGAGCCAGAAGAAATCATCCAGCAACGCTTGGCAAAGGCTAGTCATGAAATGAAAATGATTCCAAATTATAAGTATATTGTTTGTAATGATGATCCAAAATTAGCAGCCGAATTGATCGAGACGATCATCTTACGACATATGGAATTGGAAGAGAACAAATAGAAGCTTGCAGTTTATTGGAAACTGTGTTATAAAGTAGCTATACGTTAAGAAGGAGTGGGTAAAACCACTCCTTCCTTTTGGAAGGGAGATTCTACATGGATGATCTAAAACAATGGGTCGAACCAATTTTAGCTGAAAATGGATGTCGTTTATATGCACTAGAATGGTTGACCAATGAAAAACCACCGTTACTTCGTATTTCCATCGAAAAGCTGGATGGTCCAGTTGATTTAGATACCTGTGCTATATGTAGTGATGCGATTGGTACAATGCTGGATGCCAAAGATTGGTATGCATCGGAGTATAATTTAGAAGTATGTTCGCCAGGAGCGGAACATGAATTAACAACGGATGAACAAATTCAAGCAGCGATTGGTTCGTATGTCTATGTGAAACTAAAAGATCCAAAACAAGGTATGGATCATGTATTTGGTGATTTGATTTCAGCCAATACAGAATTGATTGTAATTTCGTACAATGTCAAGGGTAGGAAGAAAAAATTCGAAATAGACCGTTCGAATCTCGCATTGATCATGACAGCAGTAAAGGTATAGGAGCAAAAAATGAACATTAGAGTAGATGATTTACAAAAAGCAATTTTAGGTGTTGAATCCGATCGTCAATTATCACCAGAAATTGTGGAGGGTGCTTTAAAAGAAGCTTTAGCAAAAGCGTATCGAAAACATGAAAATATTCCGGATGGTTATGTGAATGTAGTGATTGAAGATGGCAACATCCATATCTATCCACAGCGTGTTGTCGTTGAAGAAGTAGAAGATGATGCTTTGGAACTTTCTGTAGAAGATGCACATCAAATCGATCCCAATGCAAAAATTGGTGATCTGGTCAATGAACCAGAAGTTGATTTTAAAGAGTTTGATCGTGCCGATGTCAATTTGGCAAAAAGTGTCATGAAGCAAAAAATTCGTGAAGCCGAGAAACAATTGATTTATGAAGAATATCATGATAAAGAAGGCGATATGATCTTAGGTACCGTAGAGACAGTAGAAGCTAAATTTGTTTTGGTCAATATTGGTAAGACCGTTGCTATGTTGCGTCATGTCGATCAAATTCCAACGGAACACTATTATGAAGGGCAAACATTGAATGTCGTCATTCGCGAAGTAAATAAAGAGACAAAAGGAGCACAAGTTCTAGTTTCACGGGCTACTGATGTTTTTGTCCGTCGCTTGTTTGAAAAAGAAGTTCCAGAAATTTATCAAGGTATTGTTGAAATCAAAGCCATCGCACGTGAACCGGGAGAACGGTGTAAAATTGCCGTCTATTCCCATAATGAAAATATTGATCCGATTGGTGCTTGTATTGGTCCTCGTGGACAACGTGTCCAAGCCATCATCAATGAATTAAATGGAGAGAAAATTGATATTTTTGAATGGTCCGATAATATCAGCGTATTGATCCAGAATGCTTTGAGTCCGAGTGAATCTCTTGCCGTATTCCCAAACCCGAATGTAAAAGATGGACTGATCGTGGTCGTACCTGATAATCAATTGTCTTTAGCAATTGGTAAGCGTGGTAAAAATGCACGTTTGGCTGTTCGTTTGACCAATCATAAAATTGATATCAAATCGGTTTCGGAAATGGAAGAGGCTGGTATTGATTATATGGCCTTGGCTCAAGAAATGAATGAGCAATATGAAGAGAAGAAAGCGGCTGAACGTGCGTATAAGCAGCAACAACGCATCGAACAATTAAAGAATGAAGATGAAAATATCGAAACAGTCGATATTGCCGATTTTGATTATGATGATGAAGAAGAAGTCGAATTCGTTCCTGAACAAGAAGATATCGAGCAAGAAGAAGTTATAGAAGAACCACAATCTGTTTCTGAACCTGAACCAGAAGTGGAGAAGGAAGAAGACGAAATAGAGAAGGCCGCTCGAATTGCGAAAGAGCAACGTGGCAAAGAAAGAGCGGTAGAGGTGAATGCATTCCATTCCAAATTCGAAAACTTTGCGGATGCTTCTCATAAAGAAGAAAATGAACCAAAGAAATGGAAGAAAAAACCAGAAGATGTCAAGAAGCAAGACGACGAAGAACAGAAAACAACGGTTAAACAACAATTTGAGCAGATGAAACCGATTTATTCGGAAGAAGAGTTGGCAGAAATCGAAGAGGAAGAAGAATACGAAGATGAAAGCCGTTGGGATGATGATGTCGATTATGAAGATTTTGACAAATATTATGATTAGGAGATCGTATGCGTAAAGTTCCAATGCGAAAGTGTGTTGTTACTCAGGAACGTTTTCCTAAAAATGAATTGATTCGGATCGTTCGTACCCCCCAACAAACGGTTGAGATCGATCCAACAGGAAAGCGCAATGGGCATGGTGCCTATGTTTCAAAACGTAAAGAAACCATTGAAAAGGCCAAAAAAACACATAAATTAGATAAAGTATTAGAGATACATGTTCCTGATGAAATCTATGAAGAATTGATGGAGTTAGTTCATGAATAAAGAAGTCCAGTTATTACAATTGGCCATCAAAGCAGGGAAAACGGTTTCTGGCGATCGATTGATCCCAGCCATTCAATCCCGTGCTGTTTGTCTTGTTTTGATGAATCGTACTTGTGGCAATAATCGAAAGAAAAAATTACGCAATAAATGTGCTTTTTATCAAATTCCTTTGATTGAATGGGATGCTTCCTTATTTGATCAAATTTCGTGGAAAGCAATCAATGCGTATGGCATCACTGATGCTTCGTTTGCCCAAGGTTTTATAAAAGAAAGGACAGGTGACGTTGATGGCATATAAAGCAGTAAAACCACAACATAAAAAAAAGCCAAGTAAACACAACAAGAGCAACAAGCGGAATACGCAACATTCCAATAAGCAACCCGTTCGTAAAAAAAGGGAACCTGAAGTAAAGGAAATCACGTATTCGCAACCATTGACCGTTGGCCAATTGGCGAATTTAATGCATCGCAATAGTTCCGAAATTATTAAATTCTTATTCTTGCTTGGGAATATGTCCACCATCAATACCGTATTATCGGATGATGATATTGAATTAGTTTGTGCCGAATTTAATGTCGAAGCACATAAAGAAGTAGTAATTGAAGAAGATGATATTGAAGATCAATTGGAAAATATCGAAGACGATGAATCACAGCTCGTCAGTCGTCCACCTGTTGTTACGATCATGGGGCATGTCGACCATGGAAAAACAACATTGTTGGATACGATACGAAATACCAATGTAACGGGTGATGAATTTGGTGGTATTACCCAGCATATTGGTGCTTATCAAGTACAAGTTGGTGATCGTAAGGTTACTTTCCTAGATACACCTGGTCATGAGGCTTTTACGGCTATGCGTGCGCGTGGAGCCCAAGTGACAGATATCGTTATTATCGTGGTAGCTGCCGATGATGGTGTCATGCCACAAACCAAAGAAGCCGTCGACCATGCCAAAGCAGCAAATGTCCCTATTGTCGTTGCTGTCAATAAAATTGATAAGCCCGGTGCGAATCCAGATCGCGTGATGAGTGAAATGGCGGAATTAGGTGTCATGCCGGAAGAATGGGGTGGCGAAACCATTTTCCAGAAAGTATCTGCCAAGACGGGCGAAGGGGTCCATGAATTATTGGAAACAATGTTGTTAGTTGCCGATATGCAGGAACTCAAAGCCAATCCCAATACCAATGCTTCCGGAACAGTTATTGAAGCAAAATTGGATAAAGGGCGTGGACCGGTTGCGACACTATTGGTACAGCGTGGTACCTTGCATGCCGGTGATAGTGTTGTCGTTGGTACCGCCTATGGTCGTATTCGAAAGATGACCAATGATAAAGGAAAAGAAATCAAATCGGCTGGTCCAAGTATGCCAGTTGAGATCATTGGTTTGAATGAAGTTCCTCGTGCTAGTGATGTCTTCATGGCTTATGATACCTATAAACAAGCCCAGAGCATTGCACAAACACGGGAAGAAAAACAAATTGAAAAAGAACGAAATGCTTCCAGTGCCATGTCCTTGGAAGATCTAGCTCGTAAGATTTCAGAAGAAGACATGAAAGAAATCAATGTCATCATCAAAGCCGATGTACAAGGTTCAGCGGAGGCTTTGGCTGCTTCGATGGAAAAATTAGAAGTAGATACCGTTAAAGTCAATGTCATTCGATCCACCGTGGGTACGATTTCAGAATCCGATATCATGTTGGCCAGTGCTTCCAATGCCATTATTTATGGTTTCAATATTCGTCCGACCGCTGCGATTCGTAAGAAGGCTGAAGAAGAAGGCGTTGAGATTCGTCTTCATAACATCATCTACAAAGCATTGGAAGAATTAGAAGGGGCCATGAAAGGTATGTTGGCACCGGTATATGAAGAAGTTGTGATTGGTCAAGCGGAAGTGCGTGAGACCTATCGAGCTTCCAAAGTCGGTACGATTGCTGGATGTAAAGTAACGGATGGTGTTGCGAAACGGGATGCCAAAGTTCGCTTGATTCGTGATGGTATTGTCATCTATGATGGTAAGCTCGGCTCGTTACAACGATTTAAAGATGCGGTCAAAGAAGTACAGACTGGTTATGAATGTGGTATGACCATTGAAAACTTCAATGATATCAAAGTGGGTGATATCTTTGAATTGTACGAAGATCAAGAGGTTGAACAATAATTGCTATGTCACTCAAAAGAGAACGATTGGATATGATCATTCAACGAGAGATTTCGAACATCTTACAGTTTGATTTAAAAAATCCTAAATTGGGATTTGTGACGGTAACGGATGTGCAATGTTCAAAAGATTTATCGGTGGCAAAAGTCTATGTCTCTTTTCTTGGTAAACAAGAAAGAAATGATGCAGGTTTACGTGTTTTGGATCATTCGAAGGGATATATTCGTACGGAACTTTCGAAACGATTAAAGATTCGTAAAACGCCTGAACTTGTATTTATTCAAGACAAGAGTTTGGAACAAGGAAATCGCATTGAAAAGATCTTACATGAAATTGGTGAGGAATAGTCTTTGAGCTATTCCTTTTTTTGTGTATATTTTAGATATGAGCATATTGGGTATTGGACAATCGGTATATGATATGGTTTTGCCTGTTGATCATATACCAGAAAATGAAAAAATACGTATTTATCATAGTGTATCTTGTATGGGCGGTCCGGTTTCTTGTGCAATGTATGTTTGTGGAAAATGGCATGCGGATACACACATCATGACACGAGTTGGGAATGATGTATGGGGTAAAGAAATCATAAAAACTTTACAAGAAGTGAATATCGATGTTTCTAGTATGGTGATTGATCCATCTATCACCACTTCGCAAAGTCATATTTTAGTATTTCCTTCGGGAGATCGTACGATTTTAAATGTACCGATTCAAAAGGAATCAAGTATGGAGCCTATGTGGCCAGACCAAGTCGATGTGATCTTAATGGATGGTCATGAAGTGGAATGGTGTAAAGAGGCTATGAAGCGTTATCCGTCTGCCATTACGATACTGGATGGCGATAAATATAAGCCAGAAACAGAGGATTTGATTCACCAGGTGGATTATTTAATTTGTAGCCAGCAATTTACAAATATGTTGGATATTCATTCTTATCATGAACTAGCAGCATTAAATCCTTCCAGTATTTGGACACAAGGATCGAAGGGATGTATCTATCAAAATCAAGTATATCCAAGTTATCCCTGTAAGGTGATGGATACAACAGGAGCTGGTGATGTTTTTCATGGAGCTTTTGCGTATGGTATGGATTCTGGATTTGATATTCCTTCTTGTATTCGCATATCGAATATGGCTGCAGCGATGGTTTGTGAGGGACTGGGTGGCGTTCTTTCGGTACCAACATGGGAATCCGTTAATGAACGGTTATCTATTTGTGAAAAAAATCGCAAATAATTTGTGAAAATATTGACAAGGCTATTCTTTTATGGTAATTTTAAACACGTAAAATGATTATATACGGAGGTAAATCATGGAAACAAAAGATGTAGTCATTGTCAGTGCATGTCGTACTGCCATTGGTAAATTCTTGGGTGAATTTAAGAATATTTCTGCCCGTGAATTAGCTATCGAAGTTGGTAAAGAAGCTATCAAACGTGCTGGAATTCAACCAACGGATGTAGATGAGATCGTTATGGGTCAAGTATACGGTGGTATGCAAGGTTCATTACCAGCTCGTCAAGTATCGATGCGTATTGGTATGTCTAAAGAAAGTAACGCAGTTACTGTAAACCAAAACTGTGCATCTGGTATGCGTGCATTGGAAATTGCATGTAACGATGTACAATTAGGAAAAACGGAAATTGGTTTGGTTGTTGGTGCCGAAAATATGACACAAGCTCCATTCTTGTTGCCAAAAGCACGTATGGGATATCGTATGGGAAGTATTCCTTCAGCTGGCCAAGCTGAAATGTATGATTCATTGTTGCATGATGCATTATATGATGAATTATCTCAAGGACATATGGGATGTACAGCTGATAATGTTGCTAAATTATATGGAATCACTCGTGAAGAATGTGATGAATTAGCCGTTATGTCACATTCACGTGCATGCAAAGCAACAGATGAAGGTAAGTTCAAGGATGAAATGATTCCAATTATTGAACATACACGTAAAAAAGGTGATATCGTTCATGATACAGATGAACATATGATTCGTGGATGCAACATGGAAACAATTTCAAAATTGCGTCCTGTATTCAATAAAGATGGTGTAACGACAGCTGCCAATGCTTCTGGTATCAATGATGCTGCCGCTGCTGTTATTGTTATGTCAATGGATAAAGCCAAAGAATTAGGTATCAAACCAATGGCTAAAATGATGTACATCTGTGGAAAAGGTGTAGATCCTAAATACATGGGTCTTGGACCTGCTGTTGCAATTCCAAAGTGCTTGTATGCTGCCGGTGTTAAATTCGAAGATGTTGATTACTGGGAAGTAAACGAAGCGTTTGCTGCTCAATTCATTGGTGTAGAAAGAAAATTGAAAGAAGATTACGGATATATCGTAGATCGTAACAAAACGAACTTGAATGGATCAGGTATTTCTTTAGGACACCCTGTTGGATGTTCCGCATTGCGTATCACAGTTACGTTATTGTATGAAATGATTCGTCAAGATGCCAAGATTGGTTGTGCTAGCCTTTGCGTTGGTGGTGGACCAGCTATGGCCGGTTTGTGGACACGCGATTTCGACTAATCAAAACAGAAAGAAGATAGGTGAATGCTTATCTTCTTTTACTTGTAAATAAATTCACAAAGTCATTGACTACCGAATGCATTCTCGGTACAATTACATCGTATGAATGGGATTTCATACCAAATTTGAAGTTGAACAATAAGGAAAGGAGAACTTTAAATTTATGGATTTCAATTTTACAGAACAACAACAAATGATGCAAATGTTGTTCAGAGAAGTTGCTGAAACTGTCGTTAAAGATAACGCAGCGGATGTAGACGAACAAGAAAGATTCCCTAAAGAAAACGTAGAAGCTATGCGCCAAGCAAAGATGTTGGGAATCCCATACCCTCGTGAATATGGAGGAGCTGGTGCTGATTATCTAAGCTATATCTTAGCTGTTGAAGAATTAGCTAAAAAATGCTGTACAACATCTACGGTATTAAGTGCACATACTTCATTAGGTACTTGGCCAATTGCGGCTTTTGGTACAGAAGAACAAAAAGCAAAATATTTAACTGACCTTTGCACAGGTAAGAAGATTGCTGCCTTTGGTTTAACCGAACCAAATGCCGGTACCGATGCTGCCGGTCAACAAACAACAGCTGTTTTAGATGGTGATCATTATATCTTGAATGGTACAAAGATCTTCATCACAAATGCTGGAGAAGCAGATGTTTATATCATCTTCGCTATGACAGATAAAACAAAAGGAAATCATGGTATTTCTGCTTTCATCGTTGAAAAAGGATGGGAAGGATTCACATTCGGTCTTCATGAAAAGAAATTAGGTATTCGTGGTTCTGCTACTCGTGAGTTGATCTTCAATAATGTAAAAGTACCAAAAGAAAACTTGTTAGGAAAAGAAGGACAAGGATTCAAGGTTGCGATGAAGACATTGGATGGTGGTCGTATTGGTATCGCCGCACAAGCAGTTGGATTGGCACAAGGTGCAATTGATGAAGCCGTTCCTTATGTAAAACAACGTAAACAATTTGGACGTCCTATTGCTCGTTTCCAAAACACGCAATTCCAATTGGCAGATATGCAAACCAAAGTAGATGCAGCTCGTTTGATGGTTTACAAAGCTGCTATGGCTAAAGAAACGGGTCAGCCTTATACGGTATTAGCTGCAGAAGCTAAATTATTTGCATCCGAAACAGCTATGGAAGTAACTACAAAGGCTATCCAATTATTAGGTGGTTATGGATATACTCGTGACTTGCCAGTTGAAAGAATGTTCCGTGATGCTAAGATCACTGAAATCTATGAAGGTACTTCTGAAGTACAAAGAATGGTAATTTCAGGATCGATGTTACGATAAGAAAGGATTGAATACTCATATGAAAATCGTTGTTCTAGAAAAACAAGTTCCCGATTCAACAGAAATCACAGTTGATAAAAAGACTGGTGCATTGGTTCGTGATGGTGTTCCTGCAATTACGAACCCCGATGATCTAGCTGGTTTGGAAGCTGCATTGGAAATTAAAGATAAAAACCCAGACACTGAAGTTGTCGTTATGACTATGGGATTGCCAAAAGCTGCCGATATGTTAAAACAAGGTGTAGCTATGGGCGCTGACAAAGGTGTCTTATTAACAGACCGTGTATTAGGTGGATCTGATACATGTGCTACAAGTATTGCTTTGGCTGCTGCTTTGAAAAAAGTAGGATTTGATCTTGTCATTGCTGGTCGTCAAGCCATTGATGGTGATACAGCTCAGGTTGGTCCTCAAACAGCTGAACGTTTAGGAATCCCTCAAGTTACCTATGTCGATGAGATCATTGATGTCAATGATGAATCCATTACGGTCAAGAAATCATTGGAAGATGTTGAACAAATCGTTAAGGTTAAATTGCCTTGTGTCATCACAACATTATCCGAAATGAATACACCTCGTTATATGCAATGTGACAATATCGTTGACTTATGCAAAGAAAACAAAATTGAAACATTAACAAATGCAGATTTAGGTGTAGATCCAAACCGTGTTGGTTTCAAAGGTTCACCTACATCGGTAAAAACAACTTTCACAAAGGATGTTACCGATAAGACGGAAACATTTACATTATCAGAGCAGGAAACTGCAGATATGATTGCTAAAACTTTGAAAGAAAAGCAAATCATTACGAAGTAGGAGGGAAGAAACAGAATGGCTCGATTTGAAGAATACAAAGATGTCTTCGTTTTCGTTGAACAAGAAAACGGAAATGTAGCTGAAGTAAGTTATGAACTTATTTCAGAAGCAAGAAAACTAGTTGCTTCTATTCCTGAATTCGGATACAAAGTAGTTGGTGTATTGCTTGGAGAAAATGTAAAAGACAAAGCACAAGAAGTAATCGCTCATGGTGCAGATAAGGTTATCGTTGTTGACGATCCTCTTTTGAAAGATTATTCTACCCAATTTTATGCAGATGCATTAACACAAGTAGTCAATGCTTATAAACCAGATGCTATGTTAACAGGTGCCACTCCATTGGGACGTGATCTAGCTCCACGTGTAGCTGCTCGTTTAAATGTTGGTTTGACAGCTGATGCTACAAAGATCGAAGTCGATATTGATTATGCAAAAGAGACAGGCGAATCATTATTAGATGTTACTCGTCCAACTTTTGGTGGTAACTTATTCGGAACGATCGTTTGTAAAGATACGCGTCCACAAATGGCTACAATTCGACCAAAAGTCTTTGAATTAGCTCCAGTTGACGAATCTCGTCAAGGTGAAGTTGATGAATTCAAACCAACTTGGACAACAACTGAACCACAAGTATTTGTTGAAAAGGTAATCGAAAAAGTGAAATCTGATGTAGATATCACAAAAGCTGACATCTTAGTTGGTGCTGGTCGTGGTGCAGAAAACTGCTTGGATTTAGTTCAACAAGTTGCTGATGAATTAGGTGGTGTTGTATGTTGTACACGTGCCGTTGTTGAAGATGGATACATGGATAAGAGCCGTCAAGTTGGCCAAACAGGTAAGACCGTACGTCCTTCCTTATATATTGCTTGCGGTATTTCGGGTGCCGTTCAACACTGTGCAGGTATGGACAAATCTGACTTGATCATTTCGATCAACCGTGATCCTCAAGCTGAAATCTTTACAATTTCTAACATGGGATTTGTTGGTGATGTAAACAAAGTTCTTCCTTTGTTAGTACAATCCATCAAAGACGCAAAATCAGAGTAAAGGAGATCAAAATACATGAGTAAAATTGGTGTTATTGGTGCCGGTACAATGGGTCAAGGCATTGCTCAAGCCTTTGCTGCTGCTGGTAACCAAGTCACAGTATGTGATATTAAAATCGAATGGGCACAAAATGGTATCAATAAAATTGGTGCAAAATTAGATAAACTTGTTTCTCGCGGAAAAATTGCCGAAGATGCTGCCAATGCAATCAAAGCAAATTTAACGGCTGGTGAATCGGATTATTCAGGATTAGCTGATGCGGACTATGTTGTGGAAGCTGTCTTGGAACAAGTAAAAGTAAAACAAGATTTATTCAAAACATTAGATGGTATTTGTAAAGATTCTACAATCTTCTGCTCCAATACATCAAGTTTATCCATTACAGAAATCGCTAATGGTGTTAAACATGAAGTAATTGGTATGCACTTCTTTAACCCAGCTGATCGTATGAAATTGATCGAAGTTATCCGTGGTGGTGCTACAAAAGACGAAACCGTACAAGCTGTTAAAGAATTATCTGAGCAAATTGGTAAAACACCAGTTGAAGTAAATGAAGCACCTGGTTTTGTTGTAAACCGTATTTTAGTCCCTTTGATCAACGAAGGTGTATTCGTATTACAAGAAGGTGTTGCTAGTGCTGAAGATATCGATACAGCCATGAAGTTGGGTGCTAACCATCCAATGGGACCACTTGAATTAGGTGATTTGATTGGTTTGGATATCGTATTGGACGTTATGGATGTTCTTTACAACGAAACAGGCGATTCTAAATATCGTGCATGTACATTATTAAGAAAAATGGTTCGTGCCGGTAAATTAGGACGTAAAACTGGCGAAGGATTCTACAAATATAACTAATTGTAGATTGGATCGAGGTGGGACATACATTCCACCTCTTTTTTAGAAAGGATATAATAAATATGGAAAACGTATTATTTGAAAAACAAGGACACGTATCGATCATTACGATCAATCGTCCCAAAGCATTAAATGCCTTAGCAACAGCTGTACTAAAAGATCTTGAAGAAGCTGTCAAAACCGTAGAAGAAGATATGGATACATATGCCCTGATCATCACTGGTGCTGGATCCAAGAGCTTTGTTGCCGGTGCCGATATCGTTGAAATGAAAGATAAGACAGTCGAAGAAGCAGCAGAATACAGTGGATATGGAAATAGTATCTTCCGTCGTATCGAACAATTGCATTGTCCTGTTATTGCTGCTGTCAATGGATTCGCTCTTGGCGGTGGATGTGAATTAGCCATGTCATGTGATATTCGTCTAGCGAGTGAAAATGCTGTATTTGGACAACCAGAAGTAGGTCTTGGTATTACTCCAGGATTTGGTGGTACACAACGTTTAGCTCGTTTGATTCCTACCGGTATTGCCAAAGAAATGATTTATACAGCGCGCAATATCAAAGCCGATAAAGCAAAAGAAATTGGATTGGTCAATGATGTAGTTGCATCCGATGATTTGATGGCTACAGCCATGAAACTTGCCAATCGTATTGCGGCTAATGCGCCAATTGCCGTAGCTCATGCAAAAAAAGCCATCAATGAAGGACTTCAACAAAATATCGATGATGCCGTGAAATTAGAAGTATCTGAATTCTCGGAATGCTTCAAGACCGAAGATCAAAAATATGGTATGGAATGCTTTGTCAATCGTGTCAAAGACAAAGAATTCAAGAATAAATAAGGATGGCGATACATATGGATTTTGCAGCTGAATATGCCGCTAAATTAACAACGGCGGATCAAGCCGTTCAATGTATCCATAGTGGTGACTGGATCGACTATGGATTTGGTCTTGGCATTGTTGATACATTGGATAAAGCCTTGGCAAAGCGTATGCCTCAATTGGAAGATGTGAAGATTCGTGGTGCCATTTTGTTGAAACGACCTGCCATCTTCGATATTGAAAACGCTCCCGCTCATTTTTGCTGGAATTCATGGCACATGTCCGGTATTGAACGAAAAGCATGCATGGAAGATATCGCTTACTACAATCCCATTCGTTACTCGGAATTACCAAGTTATTGCTTATATGAAATCGATGATATTCAAGTAGCCATGTTCCGTGTTGCACCCATGGATTCATTTGGGTATTTCAATTTTGGACCCAATGCATCGCATCAATATGCCATTCTAGAGCGAGCCGATAAAGTGATCGTTGAAGTAAATACAAATATGCCTCGTTGTTTAGGTGGATGGGGCACAGGTGTTCATATTTCAAAAGTTGATATGATCGTTGAAAGTGATAATGCGCCTCTAGAAACAATTCCTAAGGGTGGAAAACCATCTGAAGTAGATCAAAAAGTTGCCGAATTAATCGTCAATGAAATTCCTGATGGAGCTTGCTTACAACTTGGTATTGGTGGCATGCCCAATGCAGTAGGTGCCTTGATTGCCAAATCGGATCTGAAACATTTAGGTGTACATACTGAAATGTATGTGGATTCTTTTGTAGATATGGCTCGTGCAGGCAAGATCGATGGATCGAAAAAGAACTTAAATCCAGGTCGACAAGTCTATGCGTTTGGACAAGGTAGTAAGGAAATGTATGATTATCTCAATGATAATCCAGAATGTATGATGGCTCCGGTTGATTATACCAATGATCCTCGTACCATTTCCCAAATTGATAACTTTATTTCCATCAACAATACGGTAGATATTGATTTATTTGGTCAAGTGAGTGCTGAAAGTTCTGGTATTCGTCAAATCAGTGGGGCTGGTGGCCAATTAGACTTTGTGTTAGGGGCTTATTTATCAAAAGGTGGTAAATCTTTTATTTGTTGTTCAAGTACATTTACCAATAAAAAAGGTGAGACATTCTCTCGTATTTTACCAATCTTACATCCAGGATCGGCGGTTACGGATACTCGTGCCAATACGCACTATGTCGTAACCGAATATGGTATGGTCAATCTAAAGGGTAAAAGTACTTGGGAGCGTGCGGAAGGATTGATTTCGATCGCACATCCAGATTTCCGTCAACAATTGATCGAAGAAGCAGAAAAAATGCATATTTGGCGGAAACATAATGCCCATGTCAATGTCTAACTATTATTATACGGCTATATGATATAGCCGTTTTTCTATGTTATACTATAGGATGAAAGGAGGAGTCACCATGTTATATTTTAGAAATGACTATCAAGTTGGATGTATTCCTGAAATCATTGATGCATTAAAGGCCAAGGACTCCCATCCATATATGCCCTATGGGCAGGATGAAGAATGTCAAAAAGCCAAAGATATACTGCAATCGAAAATGCCCGATGTTCATATTGATGTTCATTTTGTAAGCGGAGGCACAATAGCGAATGCCACAATTTTTAAGGCCATCTTAAAACCATATGAAGCTGTGATTGCTTGTAAGACCGCTCATATTTCAACAAGAGAAGCCGGTGCCATTGAAGCAACCGGCCATAAAGTCATCATCGTAGATGATAACGATGGAAAAATTACGCCATCAGCTATTGAAAAAACATTCAATCAACATATGTTAGGATATGGCATGATGGTCTACCCGAAAGCCGTTTTTATTTCGAATGCAACCGAAATGGGAACCATTTATTCCGAAGATGAGCTCCATGCCATTCATGATAAATGTAAAGAATTAGGTTTATATTTGATCCTCGATGGAGAAAGATTGGGTGTTGCTTTGATGTCAGGTGTGGGATATACATTAAATGATATCGCAAAGTTATGTGATATCTTTACAATTGGTATTTCCAAAAATGGAGGTTTATTTGGTTCCGCCATTCTTATCACAAATCCTGCATTAGAAGATGGATTTCCTTTTGTGATGAAACAAACGGGAGCAATGATGGCAAAATCCTGGTTAATTGGTTTACAATTTCAAGTTTTATTCCAAGATGATAAATTTTATCAAATAGCCAAGCATGAGGATGAATTATCGGTTCAATTGCAGAATGCTTTACATAATTTAGGTTATCCACTCTTGATGAAAGCCTACACCAATCAAGTCTTTCCAATCTTGACCAATGAACAATTCGAATACTTATCGGAAAAGGTCGATTTTGATATTTGGGACGAATGGGAAGGGCAATACATTATTCGCTTGGTGACAGGATTTACCACAACGCAACAACATATTAACGATTTATGTGAAGCGCTCAAAGAGACCGCAAAAATCAAAAAATGACCAATCTCTCATTCTAGATTGGTCATATAGGTCCAGCCAAGGATACCATTCTTTTTAATTTGGGCTTTATCTTCATAGGTGCATACCAATTTAACGGTATCACCTTTTTTTAATGGCATTTCATAGGTCGTATATTCATTCGCCTTGCCATGTTGAATAAAAACATTGGGTACCCAAAATTTTCGTTTCAAATACGCATTATACACAAGCGAATGTGTAGAGCTCTTTTGCAGAATATCTACTTTTCCTTCATTCCATGTAATAAAAATAGGCAATTGAAAACCAGGGTCTACATCTTGGATGACTTTTTTCTCTGGTAATTCATCGATGGATTCGGTTTGAATGGTATGACCATCAAAAATAAGCGCATTCAATTGCCCAGACTGCTTTTTTACGATATTTCCACCATCGATACTATATACATTCATCTTTGAATCATAGATTGGATCAAAATTCGCAATATGATGACAATATTCGGTAACAGGCATATGACCCACGACAACTCGCTTGGGAAAATAAACATTGCGCTTTAAAAAGAAAGATTGATTGATCACTTCTTTAAAATCGGAACCGTAATGATCGGGATTGACCAAAGCAGCATGGGCATAGATCGTATCGGGGGTTTCAATGACATGGGGAAGATCATTCACAAAACTTAATTCTTTTAAAAAATGAGTCCGCATCATTTGACAATACGCTGCCATATCCACCTCTTCATGAAAGGTATATTGAATTTCGGCTTCCATTTCATGAAGGACACTGGCTTTACGCATGAGCAATATATAACGCAAAAAATCCAATCGATACGAATATAAGACATTCTTACAGGTAAAGTCACAATTTCCCATCAATACATGAACATCTTCGGTTTCAACTTGATGCATGATGTATCGCAAAAGCAGAAGATTTTTTGGTCCTTTTTCAATAAAATCACCCACTAAGATCAATCGATCGTGATTGGGTTGGTAATGGATCTTTTTTAATAATGCCAAATATCGATCGTAATTTCCATGAATATCACTGATCGCAATGGTACGGCCTAACGTGGAATCTAATTTTTTTACTTTGACAGATCGGTCCATAAAAATTCACAAATTGCTGGGATTTCGGCCTCCCAGTCCCTTTCACAATGTTCGCCCTCTGGTTTCACATGAAATGTGATTCGATGGCCATTTTGACTTAGTAAAGTTGCTAGATCAAGAATATCTTTGGTTTCTTCCACAAAGCCATGTGCGCCTATTTCTTTTGCACCCCAAGAGAAATAAAAATCAGTCGATTTTCTGATTTTTGTATTTTGGGTATCGCGATACAGTTGATCGATCATCGGTAAAAAATAAGGGGATACACATACGGCCTTTGCGTAGATGGCACTATATTTCATGCCTGCATAATAGGCCATCAAGCCACCACAACTCGATCCGCCAATCCATGTATTTTTTCGATTGGAAAGAGTCGGATAGTTTTTATCAATGAAAGGTTTTAAAGTTTGGGTGAAAAATTCCATGGTCTTATCGCCCCATCCTTCAAAATCTTGTTCGATACCTGGTGCATAAAATGAATAAGGACTGTATTCACTTAATCGATCATTATTATGATGCGAACATTCTTGACCGACAACGATACATTCTCTATGTAAACGTTCTAAATTGTCTCCCATTCGCCAAGATCGTCCATAGGTAGCTTCTTGGTCGAAAAATAAATTGTGTCCATCAAACATGTATAAAACCGGATACCGTTTATTTGTATCCGGCACATAGACATGAATGGTCCGATTTTCATGAAAAGGAGGCATATAACATTCAAATTTTTGATACATGATCAACTCTCCTTTGTTTCTAATGCTTTCTTAAAGAATTCTGAGCGAGATTTTGCATCGGAAAAGCGAGCAATAATGGCTTCATCTCCCATAGCAGTGGCAAAAGCAGGCGATAAATAGACTGTTTGGATCCATTCATCGGGAAATAAGTCCTTGATTTCGTTGGCAGAGTATTTATATTGGATGCTATTTCGACGACCAGCAAAACCAGCTGAAAATCGTTTTAATTTGGAGTACGAAGCTTGTTGGGTCAATAAAACTTCGGCCCAGAGATCATACACATCCAGATTACCAGCATAATTCATCAAATCGGGAGAAAAGCCTCCGGGAGGACGAAAATTCAATTCCAATCCAATGACATCTCCTTTTTTGCCGAGATTGGCTTGGTCTTTTCGTAAACGAAAATATTCACCATGAAAAAACCGGTTTTTGATGCCAAAAGCATGAACAACTCTTTGAGCAATGTCTTGTTCTTTTTGATCGATCTTAAATTCCGTATAACAACCAATACTTAAATGATATACAACGCTATCCATGACATTGCCCACATATTGCAGGGAATTGAGATATCGAATGGTACCATCTGCATCCGCAATTCCGTCTAACGTAAAAATATCCCCATCCACAAATTGTTCGATGATCATTTGGTATTGTTTGGTCATCGCATAGATTTTTTTCAATTCATGAATACCATCAATTTGATAGGTAAAACTAGCACCCACACCATGATCGGGTTTTAATACAACGGGATAGCCCACTTCATCAACAAAATCCATCGCATCTTGTAGCGAATGCACCAAAGCATAGCGCGCCGTTTTTAATCCTGCTTTTTCATAATATTTTTTCATCGCTGCCTTGGATTGATATTCGGTGATGGTTTTAAAATCAAATCCAGTGGTTACATGGAAATCATCGCGTAGACGTGCATCCAATTGCATCCAAGCCTCATTATTGGATTCGATCCAATCAATCTTGCCATATTTAAAAGTAAAATAGCCGCAAGCTTTTAATATGGCATCATAATCATAGAAATTATCAACCACGTAGCATTCATCTACATTGGCTTTTAAATCATTGGATAAACTATCATACGGTTGATCAACAATGGCTAGAACGGTAGCTCCGTATTTTTTTAATCCTCGACAAAACATCCAATAATGTTCTGGATAATTTGGACTGATAAACACAAAATTCATAAACTACCTTCTTTCCAAAAGTGCATGCTGTATAGCTAGGATCGTTTTCGCATCGATAATTTTCCCATCTTGGATCCATTTCTGGGCAGTTGCTAAATCGATCCACATCGTTTCAATGTCTTCATCGGGATCACAATCCAGCTTGATTTTTGCCGGGGCCGGATCGATGGCTTCATAGATCCAAATTTTCTCATCACAAAATCCAGGTGTCGACACCATAGTCAAAATGGGTTTCAACTTTTTGGCGGTAAATCCAGTTTCTTCATTGAGTTCACGCATACCGGCTTCATACGGATCTTCGCCATATTCCAATTTTCCAGCCGGAATTTCGATGGTCTTTTCATCAATGGCGGGTCGCATTTGCGAAACAAGTAAAAGTTTGTTGGCATGGATCAAAAGAATACCAACACCTCCTGGATGATGAATGATATCTCGTTGCACTTGCATGCCATTGACCATGACTTGTTTTTGTGTCAATGTAAAAATAACACCTTGATAAATTTCTTTTTCTTTCATAGAAATCACGAATCCTTTTCTTGCGATATATATAGGACAAAACCACGAGCAATGGCGGTCGCAATCTTATCTTGGGTCGTTTCGTTTGTTAGTGCAGACATATCTTCCGTATTGCTTGTATAACCAACTTCCAATAAGATTGCGGGGATTTTTTGATTGGTCAAAATGGGAAAATTCTCATAATGATCCGAATCGAGTCCTTGATAATCTGTATAATTTATGGATTCAAGTTCTTCCGCAATATCGGAACTTAAATCGATCAGTTTGGCATTTTGCTGGGTCATGATCGAAAAACCTTTCTGCAAGGTATCGGTATCATTGGTCGTTGTGACGGATAATAAATAATTTGCTTTATCACTGCGAGCAAGCGAGAGTCGTTCATCATTGGATAATGTGGTTGAATCTTGGCGGGTATAGACAACCTGGAAGCCCGAATCTTCTAATTTTTTTCCGATGGCTTCTGCCATGGCTAAATTTATATCCTGATCCGAACCACTTTGGGAAGCAGCATCTACACAAATTGTAATATTTTTGACGTCCGCTTTTAATTCAATGGTATCATTAGTAGCTGGTGTTCCTGTAGTTGTATTTGTCGGAACCCGTTGATCGCCTTGGGATAGATGTCCTCGAATATTGGGTTGGACGATCAAGGCTAGAAAAACCGCGAATAACAGATAAATCAATGTTTTTTTCATGTCCTCATTCTATCACACATTTTGTGTTGTAATATATTTTTAACCTAAAATTTGTTATACTCATTGAGGTGATAAAATGAAGTTTCATGTATCAATTGAACAATTCGATGGTCCATTGGATCTCATGCTCCATTTGGTCAAAGAAAACAAATTGGACTTATTTGATTTAGATATGGATGTATTGGCCAGTCAATACATCGATTTTATTCATGAGATGCAAACGCTCCATTTAGAGATAGCAAGTGAATATCTCGAAGAATTAGCTTCTTTGATCGAATACAAATCACGTAAATTGTTACCACGTGAAAAAGTCGAAGTGGAAGAAAAATACGAAGAAGATCAACGTGAACACTTAGTGCAACGGTTATTAGAATATCAACAATACAAAGAAGTCACCGAAACTTTAAAATTGGATTATGACAAGCGACAACAACATTTTACGCGTCCAGCTTCTTCCTTGATCGAACAGTGGCAAAAGAAAGTCGAGCAAGGCCCTTTACAGGATCAATCGGTCTATGAATTGATGAAAGCGATGCATCGCGTGATGAAACGACACATGATCTTAGAACCCTATGAAACAAAGGTAACCATCAAAGAACTATCCGTAGAAGAACGTGTAGACCAAATTCAACAACGCATGGCAACCATCTCGGATCCTGTGTCCTTTGCGATGTTATGCCAAGATTGTACCAATTTACATATGATCATTGTTACGTTTTTAGCCATTTTAGATTTGATTCACCAACGATGGTTCGTTTATTTACATAAAGAAGATACGGACGATATTTGGGTCATGAAAGGAAATATCGATGAATAATCAAAAAGCATTGATTGAAGGATTAATTTTTTTAGCTGGAGAAGATGGTTTGACCATCGAACAGATCCAACATGCGCTTGGACAAGAAGATAAACAGTCGATCTATAAAGATATGGATACATTAAAACGAGAATACCTTCGCATGGATCGAGGAATCGAATTGGTAGAATATGCGCATCGCTACAAGATCGTAACAAAAGAATTCGTATATCCCTATGCCGAAACTTTGTTTCAACAAGAAAAACCGGTTCATTTATCACAAGCAGCTTTAGAAACCTTAGCGATCATTGCCTATCGACAACCAATCACACGTGTTGAAATCGAAGATATTCGTGGTGTTGGTTGTGAAGTAATGTTAAAAAAACTGCAAGCGCGTGGTTTAATTGAGACAAAAAGTCACTTAGATACGGTGGGAAAACCATTATTATATACGGTTACTGATGCTTTTTTAGACGCCTTTCAATTAGAAACCTTAGATGAATTGCCAGAATTGCCAGAACATCAACAAGAGGATGATTTGTTTCATGAGGAATAGATAGGAGGACAGGAATGGAACGACTACAAAAACGAATGGCCCAAGCCGGCCTTTGTTCAAGACGAACAGCCGAAAAATGGATTTTAGAAGGACGTGTCAAAGTCAATGGGGTTGTTTGTACAACTTTGGGCACCCAAGTTTCTGGTGATGATGTCGTGGAAGTGGATGGACATCCCATCGAACGCGAAGAATACGCCTACTATGTATTCTATAAACCCAAAGGATGTATTTGTTCGGTCCATGATGAAAAGAATCGCAAAACCGTCATGGATTATATGCCCAAAGATCGAAGAATTTATCCGGTCGGACGTCTGGATTATGATACCAGTGGTGTCCTATTGTTGACAAACGATGGACAATTCACCAATGAAATGACTCATCCGCGATATCATCTTCCGAAAAAATATGTCGTAAATCTACAAGGCATATTGGATAAAGACGACATTCGCAAGATCCGCAAAGGATTTTCCATCTATCAGCCAGCTAAAGTTCATATGTTGGAAACGGATATCACACGTGATCGATGTCGGTTTGAGCTGACTATTTATGAAGGAAAAAATCATGAAGTCAAAAATATGATGGCTGAACTTGGACATCAAGTTCGTCGTTTACATCGTTCCGCTTTTGGAATGATTGAATTGGGAAATCTTCGACCAGGTGAATATCGTATATTAAAACCGTATGAAGTCAAACAGTTAGAACTTTTAGCTGCGCAAGGAGAAAATCTATGAAACAAATATTTGTAGATCAAAACTTGGAGCTCCATCAACATATTGGCTTGGATGAAGAGCAAGCACATCATTTATTTGATGTATTGCGCATTGAAAAAAAAGAAACGGTTCGAGTCATTGGATCCAATGCTTCTTTTTTAGCGCATCCAGAAAAAAGACCCTTTTTATACTTATTTAATCAAATTACGACTGAACAAATCATGCATCATACAACGCTTTGTGTGGCCTTGATCAAACAAGATAAGTTTGAGTGGATGCTGCAAAAAGCTTGTGAACTGGGGGTAAGCCGCATCGTGCCTTTTGTATCCCGTAATTGCGTGATTCATTTAGATCCACAACGTGAACAAAAAAAGTTGGAGCGTTGGTCAAAAATTATCTTAAATGCTTGTCAGCAATGCAACCGAAATGATTTAGTTGAAATTACACCTATACAAAGTATTGAAACTTTAAAAGATTTTCAAAATGACATGAATTTAATTGCTTATGAAAAAGCCGATGTCAGTGAACATTTGGCCAAATATCTACATGCCAATCCCAGATCGATAACGGTTTGTATTGGTCCAGAAGGTGGCTTCGAAGATTATGAAGTCGATCATTTATTGGATGATCATTTTATGCCTTGTTCTTTGGGAGATAATATTCTACGCGCTGAAACAGCGGCTTGTTATGTATTGTCTGCCATTGAATATCAACACCATATAAAGGAGGAAGATTGATGCGCTTTAGTATCACGACACTAGGATGTAAAGTCAATGCCTATGAATCTCAATATTATGCGCAAGAATTGGAAAAACTGGGTTATGAGGAAGTATCCGATCATGAACAAGCGGATATTTGTATCATCAACACTTGTACGGTAACCAATACAGCGGCCCATAAATCACGTCAAAAAATTCATCAAGCCAAGCGTTTGAATCCGCATGCATATTGTGTCGTGGTTGGTTGTTATGCACAATTCGCAAAAGAAAAAGAACGAGATCAATTGGATGCGGATTTGATCATTGGTGCCAATCACAAAAATCAATTGGTGCCTTTGATTCAAGAAATGGTCAACCAGGATACCCATCGAGATACCGTATCGGATATTGTTCAATTTAATGATTTTGAAGCTATGCCCATTCATTATTTTGAATCCAAACATCGTGCTTTTTTGAAAGTAGAAGATGGATGCAATCAATTTTGTTCCTATTGTGCTATTCCATATGCGCGAGGAAGAGAACGATCGCTACAATATGATCAAGTGATTCGTATTGCCCAATCCTTGGTTGATCAAGGTCATTTGGAAATTGTCCTGACCGGGATTCATACGGGCCGATATCAAGATGGCAACAAAACTTTGGCCGATCTATTAACGGGCTTATTAGAAAATACACCCGAACATGTTTACTATCGAATTTCCAGTATAGAAATCACAGAGGTGGATGATGCATTGATCAAATTGATGAAAACAAATCCACGGATCTGTCATCATTTGCACATTCCCATTCAATCGGCCTGTGATGAAACCTTAAAACGAATGAATCGCCCGTATACAGTGGCTGAGTATAAACAGCGATTGGCTTATATTCGTGCCCAAATACCAGATATATCCATCTCTACTGATGTGATTTGTGGCTTTGTGCAAGAAAGTGAAGAAGAATTTCAAACAACGCTTCAAAATATCAAGGATCTCCAATTTTCCTTTCTCCATGTCTTCCCTTATTCCAAACGAGATGGAACCAAAGCTTCTTTCATGAAAGGGGAAGTGAATGGAAAAATTGCCAAACAACGGGTCGCTGCGTTATTATCTATCTCGAAAGAACTAAGAAAAAAAGACATGGCACGTTTTCAACCCGTTCAAGTTCTGATTGAGACACAGGATGGCAACACGTATACAGGTTACACCAATCACTATCATCCCATCACGATAGAGAGCAAGGAACCTCTTTCGGGACGCATCACTTTGCCATGGGATACAATCACAGAGAATGGATATTATGCAAGAAAGGTCTGAGATTTATGCGATTAAGCAAATTATTTAAGAATGCACCAACAACGAATGTAACAGGGTTGTGTTTTGATTCCCGAAAAGTACAACCTGGAAATGTTTATTTTTGTTTACCAGGTATGACCCATGATGGCCATGAATTCATCAAACAAGCCGTCGATAATGGTGCGATTTGTGTTGTACATTCCAAAGAACTGGCTCCATCACAAATGCCAGTTGGAGCGATTTATATTCGTGTTGCTGATGTTGTGGATGCCATGAATCAAGCCGCTCGTATCTTTTATTCCAAACCCAGCGATAAAATGTTGATGTATGGTATTACAGGAACCAATGGGAAAAGTACGATTGCGAATGTGATCCGAAACATCCGTAATAAGAAAGAACCAACTGGTTATATCGGAACCATTGCGATCGAATATGGCAATATTCGTCTGCAACCTGACTTAACTACGCCCGATGCCTTGTTTCTACAAGAAAAATTGTCCGATATGGTTCGACATGGTATGAAGGCTTGTGCTTTGGAAGTGTCCAGTCATGGCTTAGCGCAACGTCGCGTAGATGGCATCAATTTTGATGTCGCCATTTTCACCAATTTGACGTATGATCATTTGGACTATCATGGCACGATGGAAAGCTACTTTGAAGCTAAATCTTTGTTGTTTTCAGAACGTGTGAAACCAACGGGTAAATCGATTTTAAATATTGATGATGCTTGTTTTGAAAAACTCCAACGCATTTCACAGGCACCTGTCATCACCTATGGCATTGATCATGAGTGTGATTATCGCGCGATCAATGTACAAATTTTACCGAAACAATCCAAATTTGATCTAGTCTATCAAGGAAAGACCTATCCAGTTGTTACCAATCTAGTGGCCACTTATAATGTCTATAATTTATTGGCAGCCATTGCAGCTTTGCATGAAACCAATATGGATCTGGATATCATTTTAGAAGCCTGTAAAAACTTACCACAAGTGGATGGACGTTTGGAACAAATTGACATGGGACAACCTTTCCATGTGATCGTTGATTTTGCTCATACACCAGATGGTATGGAAAAAATGTTTCAATTTGGTCGACAGATTGCCAAGACGCATAAATTGATCAGTGTCTTTGGTTCGGCAGGAAAACGAGATGTAGCCAAGCGAAAAGTCTTTGGTGAATTAGCCGATCAGTATTGTGATTACATCATCTTGACGGAAGATGATCCACGTGATGAAGATCCTGCTGTCATTGCCGATCAAATCGAAGAAGGCATTGAAAATTGTAATCATGTCTTTATCGAAGATCGGTATGAAGCGATTCGACAAGCTATTGAAAGTGCCAATCCGGGTGATTGTGTATTATTGCTAGGAAAGGGCGATGAACCATACATTTATCGTGAAAATGGTCGTGCTCCTTATAAAGGAGATAATGTGATCGCAAAAGAATGTATTGCCAAATATTGTCGTCATATCCATGAAAATGTCGATGATGTCAATGAAGATAAAAGCTTTATCGAAGAATAAAAGAAAGAGTTGCTTTTTTGAATAGAGTCATATATAATCTTTATGCATTAAAAACTCGGGAAGGGAGGTTTGTGGCATGCCTAAAGTTATCGTTAAGGAAAACGAGCAATTGGATGACGCTTTAAGAAGATTTAAACGTCAGGTTTCTCGTAACGGAACCCTTGCTGAGGCACGTAAAAGAGAATTTTACGTTAAACCAGGTGTTAAGAGAAAGTTAAAATCTGAAGCAGCACGCAAGGCTCGTAGAGGTAAGAAATAAATCTGCATTTTTATGCAGATTTTTTTATGAGGTGAGATATGTATACCATGGATTTATCCGAACATTCTGTCGATGATTTACAACGTTTTGTTGGTCAAAATGATGAGAATCTCCATATTATTGAAAAAGCCTATGATGTTTCCTTTTTCTTGCGGGCATCCATTTTAAAGTGGGAAGAAGATGCCAATAGCCAAGAAATCCAAGATATCGTGAATGCTTGTTTTGCTTGTATCGATGCGCAAGGAAAATTGGAACCACAAGACGTACATTATTTGATTTCTTTGGCCAAGCAACATCAACTTTCTCATTTTCATCCAGCCCAGCGCAAACCCCTTGGACAGACCAAAACGGGGAAGATCATTTATCCAAAAACCTTAGGTCAAGCACGCTTTTGCAATGCTTTGTATCACAATGATATCGTCTTTGCAACAGGTGTTGCTGGTACCGGGAAAACGTATTTAGCGGTTGTTTATGCCGTAAGTCAATTAAAAAAAGAAAAGATCAAACGTATCATTTTAACAAGACCTGCTGTTGAAGCCGGGGAGTCTCTAGGCTTTTTACCTGGGGATATGAAAGAAAAAGTCGATCCGTATCTGCGTCCTTTATACGATGCTTTGTATGAAATGCTAGGGCAGGAAACGGTCGAACGATATCTTGAAAAACAAATCATTGAAATAGCTCCTTTAGCTTTTATGCGCGGTCGCACGTTGAATGATGCCATCGTTATTTTGGATGAAGCGCAGAATACGACCCAATCGCAAATGAAAATGTTCTTGACTCGTATGGGGCAACATTCACAATTGATCATCAATGGCGATGTATCACAAATTGATTTGATCAAGAAATCCGATTCTGGGTTGCGTCAAGCTTGTCAGATCTTAAAAGGCATTTCTGGTATTTCCATCGTACAATTGTCAAAATACGATGTTGTGCGGCATCCATTGGTACAAAAAATCATCGAACGTTATGAAGAGATTGAAAAATAATAGGGGAATTGCTATAATAGACAAGAAATTTGGAAGGTGAAATAAAAGTATGGGAAGACACTTTGAGGTGCGTGCTGCCGCGATGCAAAAAACGGCAAACGCCAAAGCAAAAGTTTATTCAAGATATTCAAAAGAGATTTTGGTTGCTGCGAAAAATGGAGATCCAAATCCAGACATGAACCAAACCTTAAAAAAGGCCATTGAAAGAGCGAAGGCCAATGATGTTCCTAGAGATGTCATTAAACGGGCTATTGAAAAAGCGAAATCCAGTGCGGATGAAAGTTTCAATGCCAAACGTTATGAAGGATTTGGCAATGCTGGATCAACGATCATTATTGATTGTTTGACGGATAATGACAATCGTACGATTGCGAGCTTGCGTGCGGCTTTCAACAAAGCACATGCCAAATTAGGAGTAGCCAATTCCGTATCTTTTGGTTATCAACATCTAGGTGTCATTGTAGTCAAATATGAGGATGAAGATGCCATGATGGAAGCATTATTGGATGCTGGTATCGAATTACAAGATATCGAAATCGAAGAAGGCTATATGACAGTAACGGTGGATCCAACGCAATTGGATGATGCGAAAGTTGTTATCGATAAGCTCATTCCAGGTGTCAAATACGAAGTATTTGAAGATCGTATGGTTGCTGATGATACGGTCCGACTGGAAGGTACAGACAAAGAATTATTCCAACGTTTGCTGACTTTGTTAGATGATGTTGATGATGTACAAAATGTATATCATAATGTAGAAAATATAAACGAATAATCCGTTGAAAAAAAGAAGGTCAATACAATCAGAATAGAGACCAGTCGGTTGGTGCAAGACTGGATGATTCTTGACTGGGACACTTTGGAGGAATCAAGTGCAAAGCTTGATCGTTGGTTGCGTTAAGACTAGAGCGTTCAAGTAACAACTTGAAAAATAAGGTGGTACCGCGTGATAAACGTCCTTATATAGGGCGTTTTTTTATTTATTTGAAGGAGGAAAATCATGAGCTATCAAATTCCAAGAGGATGCCAAGATATATTTGGTGATCGTTCGTATCAGTGGCAAGCGTTGGAAAACATCCTACGTCATATTTGTGAACTCTACAATTATGATGAAATTCGTACACCGATTTTCGAACATACAAATGTATTTAAGCGAGAAAACGATTCCAGTGATATGGTCAATAAAGAGATGTATACATTTACATTGCCAAACTCTAAAACGTCATTGACCATTCGCCCGGAAGGAACGGCTGGAGTGGTTCGTAGTTTTGTTGAAAACAAGATGTATGCCAATCCAGATCTACCTGTAAAAATGTATTATATGGGCCCTATGGCGCGTCATGAACGACCACAAAAAGGACGTTTACGTATTTTTAATCAATTTGGTGTGGAAGCCCTAGGTGAAAAATCGCCTTATGTGGATGTCGAAACCATTGCCCTTGCTTATACGATCTTAAGTACGGTAGGTCTAAAAGATATTAAAGTTTGTATCAATACATTGGGTGATGATGCGTCTCGAGCGGCTTATCGACAAGCCTTAAAAGAATATTTTAAACCACACTATGATGAACTTTGTTCCGATTGTAAACGTCGCTATGAACAAAATCCATTGCGTATCTTAGATTGTAAGATCGATCATGACCAACCATTCATGCAGCAAGCCCCTAGCATGAAAGACTATTTAAATGAAGAAAGCAAGACCTATTTCCAAACGGTATTGGATCTATTAGATACATTAGAGATTCCTTATGAAATCGATGACAAACTCGTACGTGGTTTGGATTATTATACCCACACCGTTTTCGAAATCGTTTCCATGAATAAAGAAATGGGTGCGCAATCTACAGTATTAGCGGGTGGCCGCTATGATGGCTTAATTTCCTATTTTGGGGGTCCAAAAGAAATGAGTGGTATTGGCTGGGCCTTAGGTGTAGAACGTTTATTGATTGCCTTAGAAGCGGAAAATGGTCCATTGGCAGAAAAACCGGGTTTGGATGCCTATGTCATGTGTTTAGACGAAAGTGCCCGTACCTATGCCTTTGAAATATTGACGGAATTAAGAGCATATGGCTATCGTTGTGAAATGGATATGCAAGGGCGCTCGTTTAAATCCCAATTTAAAGCGGTTGATCGAATGAAAGCTAAGACGGCTATCTTAATTGGTGAAACCGAAAAAGCAGCTAATCAAGTGGCGGTAAAGAACTTAGAAACACGAAAACAAGAAAGCATTGATCGAGAGGATTTGATCAATTATTTAGATTCATTGATGGAGGATTAACATGTTACGTACGATAGAAAATGGTAAATTGCGATTGGAACATGTCGGCCAATCGGTGGAACTGGTTGGTTGGGTAGCCAAAAAAAGAAACTTTGGACAATTGGTATTTATTGATCTACGCGATCGTACAGGGATTTGTCAATTGGTTTTTGATGAAAGCTTTTCCGAAAAAACCAAGTCGATCCGTAACGAATATGTCTTGCATGTAAAAGGAACTGTTAATCAACGAAAAGATGCGAATCCAGATTTAGCAACTGGTGAAGTCGAAGTTTTGGTTACGGAATTAGAAATCATCAATACAGCCAAAACCACACCATTGATCATTGCGAATGAAACCGATGCACTCGAAGATACACGTATGCAATATCGATATCTGGATCTACGTCGTCCCATCATGCAGAAGCGGTTGATGATGCGTCATGCCATTACCCGCAGCATGCGTGATTATTTGGATCATCAAGATTTCATTGAAATCGAAACACCTATGTTAGGAAAAAGTACACCAGAAGGTGCCCGTGATTATTTGGTTCCTTCCCGAGTGCATCCTGGACAATTCTATGCCTTGCCACAATCTCCTCAATTGTATAAACAATTGTTGATGATTTCTGGTTTTGAACGTTATTATCAGTTTGCTCGTTGCTTCCGCGATGAAGACTTACGAGCGGATCGTCAAACAGATTTTACTCAGGTGGATATTGAAACTTCGTTCTTAAGTGAAGTCGAGATCCAAACGATGATGGAAGAGATGATGGTCAAATTGATGAAGGAGGTCAAAGGAATCGATATCCAAGCGCCATTCCCACGCCTGACTTATGAGCAAGCCATGAATCGATTTGGATCGGATAAACCCGATAATCGATTTGGCATGGAACTCCAAGAATTAACCGATCTTTTCAATAATTCCTCCTTTAAGGTCTTCCAAAATGTAATTGAAACCAAAGGATCGATCAAAGCCATTGTTGTTCCTAACTTTGCCAAGGGATTATCTCGTAAAAAACAGGATGCTTACACCGATTATGCCAAGAAAAATGGTGCGAAAGGTTTGGTCATCCTAAAAGCGGATGAAACGGAACTGAGTGGATCTGCTCGTAAATTCTTATCCGACCAAGAAGTACATGCCTTGTTTGAACGCTTACATTTAAAAGCCGATGATGCGGTATTTATTGTCAGTGATACTTGGTTGAAAACTTGTAATGCTTTGGGTGCCTTGCGTAATTTGATTGGTTCGCAATTGGGCTTGAAGAAAAAGAATGAATTTTCTTTCTTATGGGTCATTGATTTCCCAATGTTTGAATGGAGTGAAGAAGAGCAAAGATATCAAGCTTGTCATCATCCTTTCACCCAACCAAAAGCAGAAGACATTCCTTTATTAGATACGGATCTATCCAAAGTCAAAGCTAATGCTTACGATATTATTTTAAATGGTTATGAATTGGGTGGTGGAAGTTTACGTATCCATGATAATCAGTTACAGAAAAAGATCTTTGAGATCTTAGGCTTAAGTGATGAGGAAATTCGCAATAAATTTGGCTTCTTTATTGATGCTTTCCAATATGGTACCCCTCCACATGGTGGTTTGGCCTTTGGTTTAGATCGAATTGCGATGATCTTAAGTGAAAGTGACTCCATTCGTGATGTCATTGCTTTCCCTAAAAATGCTTCTGCTTCGGATCCTATGTCGAAAGCTCCATCAAATGTTGATCCTAAACAATTGGAAGAATTACATATTGCGATCACAAAATAGACCGGAAACGGTCTTTTTTGTTGAAAATTTGGTATAGACAGTTTTTTTAAAATATGCTTACTTGCATTTGATGTTGGTGTTGATATATCATGAAGATGACCTAAGGATGTATAACATTTTTCCTACACTTAGAGATACGGGAGATCGGATGTTGTCTTTCTGTGTTGAATACCTTTTCATTGATCAGGGATCCTAATGACTGACACAGATCACCCACCTGGATATACCGGGAAAGATCTCTCGTCCTTAGGGCTTTTTTTGGTTAAAACTTATGGATGGAATAATAATTATTGATAAACCCAAAGGTATGACAAGTCATGATGTCATCAATCGTTTGCGAAAAATCTATCATCAAAAAAAATTTGGTCATACCGGTACCTTAGATCCGGAAGCAACCGGAGTTTTAGTTGTCTTGTGTGGAAAAGCATGCAAGATCAATCAATTTCTGGCCGATACCGATAAAAAATATATCGCTAAGATCCAATTGGGCTATTCGACCACGACCGATGATATCTATGGTGATAAGCTGGATACAAAACCCATCAATTGGGATTTTCATTTTGATTCCATCATCTCTTCTTTTCAAGGTCCATGTCATCAAAGGGTACCGATGACATCCAACAAAAAAGTGAATGGCATGAAATTATTGGACTATCAAAGAAAAGGCCTGCCCGTACCGGAAGTATATCAAGATGTAATGATTTATGATATCCAGCCACGAGAGGATCTATCTTTTGAAATTGCTTGTTCTTCTGGAACCTATGTACGAAGCATCTGTCGTGATTTTGGCCCATTGACCAATAATCTAAGTTGCATGGCTTCTTTAGTTCGAACACAAGTTGGTCGTTTCTCCTTGGCACAAGCGCAGACCCTAGAAAATCTAGCCGCTGGCGAAGAACCGGTTTTATATTCGATTCGATCGGTCTTAGATCATTTGCCCATGATAGAGTATGCCGATATAGATGCCATCTATCAAGGAAAAACCATTCATTTGGATACAGATCAGGATCGTGTTTGTATTGTTAGAAAAAACGAACCTATTGCGATCTATGATCGCTTAGATCAAGATATCTTTCATTCCAAAAGGGGGCTATGGTAAATGCAAGTCATTCAAATTGATGTCCATCAAATACCTGAACTTGAAGAAACGGCTGCTTGTATTGGTTTTTTTGATGGGATGCATAAAGGACATCAAGAATTATTAAAAAGGACAAAAAAAACCGCAACAAAAAAGAAAATAAAAAGTGCCATCATTACCTTTGAACCCGACCCATGGGCTGTATTTTATCCCCAAAAAGAATTGCATCATTTATTCACATTGGCAGATAAAATTCATTTTGCACAATATATGGAATTTGATTTTGTCTATGTGCTTCACTTTACGAAAGAATTCGCGAGCTTGGATATTACCCAATTTCATGAGATGTTGCATCAAATGCACATCCATTCTTTGATTTGTGGTTTTGATTTTCGCTATGCCACCAAGAATACAGGGAATGTCCAAACATTAAAAGAACAATCTTATTTTGATGTCCTTGTGGTTGATAGTATCAATGATCGTTCCATTAAAATTTCAAGTTCGCGCATTGAACCATTGATCTTGCAAGGACAGGTCTTAAAAGCCAATCGTTTGTGTGGTTTTGCCTATTCCATGGAAGGTGTTGTCTGCCATGGATTCAAACGTGGATCGACGATATTAGGGATCCCGACCGCAAATTTGGATGTGAACAATGATTATATCGTGCCTGTTGTAGGTGTTTATGCCGGTATGGTTTCCGTAGATGATCAAATGTATGGAGCCATGATCAATATTGGGAATAATCCAACTTTTGAAAATAAGATTCAAACCATTGAAGCCAATTTATTTCATTTCAATGCCGATATATACGATCAAACAGTACGGTTTTATTTTTTAGATAAGATTCGTGATGAGAAAAAATTTTCCAGTGCAAAAGAATTAAAAAGCCAATTGCTCAATGATATTGAACGCTCTAAAAAACGGTTGATCACATTGGAAAAGCTATGCAATAAAACCTGTGATGTATGGCAAAAACATTATCTTGTGCTTTAAAAAGACGAAGGTACCATTTCCTTCGTCTTTTTTGATACTAGACTGCTCATACAATGCATGGAAATACCTATCGTTGAGGCATTATGTAAAAGCGCAGTCATGGATGGTTGTAAAAAACCCAACATGCCAAACAGGATCAAGCTAGAATTAAAGGTCATTATGAAATCATATGTGTGTTTATTTCGATCATCTAGTGCTTGACATAATTGACGTAAGATCACAAGGGCTCGTAGATCCATTTCCGAAATGGTGACATCGGCCACTTCACGAGCAATCGGTGCACCAGAAGTGATCGCAATACCTACATCTGCTACCGAAAGTGCATATGTTCTTGTTCGATATAAGATGCTTTATCTTCTGGTAAAACTTCGGCGCAATAATCATCCAATCCCAAATGAGCTGCGACCGCTTTGGCAGTTTGCTGACTATCACCTGTCAACATAACGACCTTTTCAAAACCACAAGCATGTAACTGTTGAATTGTTTGCTTGGCTTCTTCTTTGATTGGATCTTCAATCAAGATCACAGCTGCCAATTGACCACCAATCGATAAATACAAGTGTGAATATTCATCGGGCAAAGCATCAAATTTTTGTTGCTCTCCCTCAGGAATGAGGATACCTTCATCTTCAAAGATGAAATGGTAACTGCCAATTCGTAATAAGACACCATTGATATCACTCGCAATGCCATGAGCCACTATATATTTGACTTCTGAATGTTCTTCTTCATGGCGAAGGTGCAATTCATCGGATCGTTTGACCACCGCATTTGCGATCGAATGTGGATAGTGTTCTTCCAAACAAGCCGCTAAACGTAACATTTCTATCGGGTCATGACCACCAAATCCAATCACCTCTTTGACTTTTGGCTCTGCTTTGGTCAAGGTACCTGTTTTATCAAAAACAATGGTTTTCGCTTGCGTATAATCTTCCATTACCTTGCCACCTTTTACCGAAATGCCAAGCACGCTGGCTTCGTGCATAGCCGTTAAGGAAGAAATAGGCATTGATAGTTTTAAGGCACAACAGAAATCAACCATCAGAATCGAATAGGCGCGTGTGATATTGCGGGTCAAAAGATACGTAAGTGCAGTCGCGACAAAGGTCACCGGTACCAAATGATCGCCTAGATGGGATACTCTGGTCTCCGTATTGGATTTAAGTTTTTCGGAATCCTCGATTATATGCACAATTCGATCATATTGACCTGTACCCGATACTTTCGTGACTTGAAGGACTAATTGTCCTTCATCCAGCACAGTACCCGCAAAGACAGGAGCTCCTTTTGATTTGTGAACCGATAGGGGTTCGCCAGTGATCGAAGCTTTATTTAGCATGGCATCTCCATACAGGACACGTCCATCCAATGGAATCATTTGACCTGTGCGTACGCCAATTTGATCATCAAGCTTTATGTCCATGATAGGTACCAGCCTATCGATATCTTGTTCTTTTCGCCATACTTTATCAATATGTAAAGACATCGCGTTGGCTAGATCATCTACCGATTTACGATGAGTCTATTCTTCCATGATATCCCCCATACCTAATCCCCCATACCTAATAAGAACATCACGCTGCCCGCGGTATCAAAATCTTGGCGGAAAAGGGCAAAAGTAACACTGGTAGCATCCAACACATGTACATCCAATTTACCTTTGGATAGGGATCTCAATCCCTGTATCACAAAAGGAACGGCTTTGATCAAACTCATGACACTTCGAATAGACACAGGTAAAAAGTATCGAGTGATGATTCGAAAGGCAATATGATTAAACATTTTGTCTTCCTATTGACGTTGAATGGCACGTCCTGTATGTTCGGGCCTATCTGGTAAACAGGTCATATAGTCAAAGGAAGAAAGACAATCAATAATTTGATTTCGCGTTTCTTTTTGCCCATCATAATTAATCGTTGCATCTGCCGTTCGATCATAGACTTTTACTTGTTGTACACCGACTAAATTTTTGATCCAGTATTCCACTTGATCAGCTTCGGAAAGACTCATGGTACATTGGTGCAAATGAACCCGTAAGCGACCATGGATTCATGTTTGATTGTACAATCCAAAATATATCAATCCTTTCTAAAAAAAGATGCGTTTACGCCGCATCTTGTTGTGCCAATAAAGCTTTCGCATCGGCAATTTCTTGTTCACGTGCTTTTTGTGCACGTTTTTGATTGATATCATCCGCATCTACATTGATATCCTCACAGTTTTCTTTCAACGTGGTCCATGTCTTCTTAACACTGTCACCACCACGTTTCACAGCCGCTGTCAGATGCGTATAGAGACAGTTTGCATCTTTGGATGAAAGTATGGATACACCGGCTGTACCTAATAGAAAACCATAACTAATCAATCGAGCTGTTTCCATGGAACCATATATTTGCCTCCTTTAATCGAATATGTTCTATATAACTATGATAGACATAATTTAAAAGTCAAAATGAATTTTGTAAAAGATGATGTGAAAATATGGGATAAGTATTTCTTTATTGAGTGTGGGAAGTTTGTTATAATGAGAGGGAAATGAAGGTGAAAGTATGGCCCAAGAATATATAACTTTAGAACCACAAAATGAATATGGAACGGTTCAATTAAATAAATCCGTCTTTTCAAGCATCGCATTAAATGTGATTGAAGAGAATGATCAAGTTCAATTGGTTGAAGGCAGCCGTCCTTTAAAGGGAGGTATTCAAACGATCATTGATCATAATACGTTAAAATTAACAATTCCTGTGAAAATGAATTATAAAGCACATGTTACCGATACATGTGCAGAACTTCAAAACAAGATCTTTGAAAGTATTTCTTATATGACGGATTTCAAACCAGAATCGATTGAGATCCAAGTGGTTGGTTTTATCTTTTAGGAAATCTTTGCGAGATTTCCTTTTTTTAAAAGGAGTGGATCTATGCGTGTATCTTTCCATGATTATTTAGTCATTGGAATTTCGTCTCGTGCTTTATTTGATTTGGAAGAAGCCAATGAAATCTTTGAGACCCAAGGCTTGGATGCCTATCGAGACTATCAATTTGCTCATGAAGAGGATATATTAAAACCTGGTTCTGGATTTCCTTTGATCAAAAAATTTTTAGAGATCAATACCAAAATGAATAAAAAATTGGTCGAAGTGATCGTGATGTCACGGAATTCAGCCGAAACATCTTTACGAATCATTCATTCATTGGAACATTATGATCTCGATATTGGCCGCATGGTGATGAGTGGTGGTGAAAATATTTCCCGTTATTTAAAGGCATTTGATGTGGATCTCTTTTTATCCGCCAATGCAAAGGATGTCGAATCGGCCATTGATGCTGGCTATCCCGCGGGTTTGATCTATCCACATGCACAAGGATATGATTTACCTTCGGATCAAATTCGCATTGCTTTTGATGCGGATGCCGTCTTATTTTCGGATCAATCTGAACAAATTTATAAAGCCAAGGGATTGGATGCATTTGTAGCCAATGAGATCAAAAATCAAGATACGGCGATGGAGCAAGGGCCAATGGCCCATTTCTTGTTCCGTCTTGCACAACTGCAAAGTGCTTGTGCAAACACGCATTATTTACGAACCGCCATTGTAACTGCCCGGGATAAAAATGCCGGCATTCGTGTCATTAAGACGTTGCGTCAATGGCATATCATCATCGACGAGATCTTTTTTCTACAAGGAGCCAAAAAAGCGGATGTATTAGCAAGCTTTGGAGCTGATATCTTTTTTGATGATCAAGATATTCATGCGGGTCCTGCTAGCGAAGTGGTTCCCAGTGCCCGTGTATTACCAACCAACAATAAGGAGAGAATATGAAACGACATGAACAAAGAGAAATCGCAATAAATAGTTTATATCAACATTTATTGTTGAATAAAGATATACGCAAATGTGTATTTGAAGCTATGCATGGTACCAATGAGATCGATAGTTATCTCTACAGCATCACCGTGGATGCCGTGGCCCATGAATACAATTATATTCAAAAAATCAATCATTTATTACGTAAGGATTGGACCTTCAATCGATTAAGTGTATTGGAGCAAGCCATTTTATTGATGGCTTGTCAAGAAATCTTAGAAAATCAAACACCTAAGGCAGTCGTTATCGACGAAGCTGTCGGCTTCGCTAAAAAATATTGTGATGATGATTCGTATAAATTGATCAATGGGGTATTGGATCGACTATGACTGAAGAAATGGTCGTGAGCGTATCGCATGTTCTTTTACGCATCAAGACAACTTTAGAACAACAATTGAACCTACATGATGTTTGGATCAGTGGAGAAGTTTCCAATTTGACCAAACATCGTTCCGGTCATTATTATTTTTCATTAAAAGATGAACGTGGCGCTATGAGTTGTGTCATGTTTGCGAGCTATGTCAAACATTTACGTTTTGATCTGGAAGAAGGAATGAAAGTATTGGTGAAAGCCAGTGCCAATGTCTATCCACAAAGAGGTTCTCTCCAGCTCTATGTCACATCTATGCGGCCTGATGGTTTGGGGGCTCTTTTTCTTGAATTCGAGCAACGAAAAAAACGCTTAGAAGCACAAGGTTATTTTGATCCTGCTCATAAGAAGCCAAAACCGGATGTGATCGAACACATTGCCATTATCACGGCAAAAGAAGGAGCTGCCATTCAGGATGTGATCTCAACAGTACGAAAACGGTGGCCCATGCTAAAGATGACCTTATATCCAGCTCTGGTACAAGGGCAAAGAGCGGCTGAAACCATTGTTGCACGATTAAAGCAAGCGGATTCCAAAGGTTATGATGCGATATTGGTCGTACGTGGTGGAGGTTCTTTTGAAGATTTATTTTGTTTCAATGATGAAGAATTAGTGAAAACCATTTATAACTGTCAAACCTATATCGTATCTGGCGTAGGACATGAGGTAGATACGACATTGTGCGATCTTGTTGCTGATCATCGTAGTGTAACGCCTACCGCTGCTGCTCAATGGGTCACACCGGATCAAAAAGAAGTTATGGCCCGCTTGGAACAAATTCAAGCGACTTTAAATTTCCAAATGCATCAACATATACAAGGGGCCAGAAAGCAATTGTCCACCTATCAGTCCAATCGATATTTATCGGATCCAAATACATGGATCATTGATAAACGATTGCGATTGGATAACCTGGAACAAGTTTTATTCCAAACGAAGGATCGAATCACTCGCTATGATAGCGATATTCTTCATTATCAGCAAAGAATGCAACTGTCAATAGCTGCTTTATTCAAAAAAGAATCACAAGCCTATACCAACACTTTCCAACAGTTGATGCAAGTAGGCAAGGTTTATACACAAAATCAGATCCATCGTTTCCATCATACCAAAGAGCGTCAACAAGATGCCATACAACATTATATGGAAAATCAACAAAAACATTTGAGCAAAAATGTTTCCTTGCTTGATGCTTTCTCTCCTTTGAAAGTCATTGAGCGTGGTTATTCCATTACGATGGATGAAGGACATGTCATTCATTCGATCCATCAAGTTACAAAGGGAAACATCATTCAAACCCAAGTCAAAGATGGTACCATCTTTTCCGTAGTCACAAATAGTCAGGAGGAATCTCATGCCAACAAAGAAACTAAAATTTCATGAAGCAATGAATCGCTTAGATGAAATTGTTACTGAACTGAATCGCGATGATCTAGAATTAGAAAAAGCGATGGATCTTTTTACCGAAGGAACAAAACTAGCCGCTCAATGTGAAACACAATTGAAAGAATTTGAGCAAAAAGTCGAACAATTATCCAATCAAAAGGAGACAACAAATGATTGATCTCGATACTTTTGAAACGTATCTTCAAACCAAAGTCAATGAAGGGCAGACTGGACGTGTAAAAGCGGCCATGGCCTATTCATTGATCAATGGTGGCAAGCGGATGCGTCCACAATTGCTTTTTGCGACATTACAATTATATGGTCTAGATCCAACCATTGGTTTTCCATGTGCCAGTGCCATTGAAATGATCCATACCTATTCACTGATCCATGATGATCTTCCTGCCATGGATGATGATGACATGCGCAGAGGACAACCAAGCTGTCATATTCAATTTGATGAAGCGACGGCCATTTTAGCTGGTGATGGATTATTGACTCGCGCGTTTGACATTGTCTTAGAAACCAACATAGATGCTGAAAAAAAAGTGTCTTTAGTTTCTGCCTTAAGTCGCTATTCGGGTGTAGATGGTATGATCTATGGGCAAGAATTAGATTTGAAAGCCGAATCCGATACCAATCTAACCCTAGACGATGTCTTTTTGATCGATACCTATAAAACCGCTAAACTTTTGACATTACCTTTTGTTTGTGGAGCAATCATTGCTGGAAAAGAAACCGATATTCCGATTTGGCAAAAAGTGGGATATGCACTTGGTATTCAATTTCAGATCCAAGATGACATTTTAGATCAGACCCAATCGAGTCAGGCTTTAGGCAAATCAACCAGTGATACTGAAAACCATAAACAAACCTTTGTTTCTTTGATGGGACTGGAAGCCGCAAAAAAGAAGGTTTTGACCTATCAAACAGAAATTGAAGACATGCTTTCCCATTTTGAAGGAGATTTTTCTTACTTACAAACATTGATTGATTTTATGACCCAACGTACCTATTGAAATGAGGGAGATATATGCGTCTATACGACATTGAAACACCTGAACAAATCAAGAATTTATCGGAAGAGCAACTATCCACATTAGCCGATGATATGCGTGATTTCATCATTCAAACGATTGCCCAAAAAGGCGGATATCTGGCGGACAATTTGAGTGTTGTGGATGCGATGGTTGCCTTGCATTTTGTTTTTCAAACACCTCATGATCAACTATTGATTGATGGTGGACATCAATGTTTAGCTCATAAAATTCTAACCGGTCGTTCCACGACTTTTTCAACCTATCGACAAGCTAAGGGTTTAAATACCTTTTGTTGCACCGATGAAAGTATCTATGATACGTGGAATAGCATGCCTCTGGGCAGCTCTCTTTCTATTGCCTTAGGCATGGCTTGTGCACGGGATAAGGCAAAAGAAACATACCAAATCATTGATTTCATTGATTCAAAAGGTATTGTTACGGGATCGAGTTTGGAAGCACTCTATCAAATTGGTTATGGACAACATGGCATGGTCATCATCTTTAATGAAATGGTCCAAACAAAGCCAAAAGCAAATCGCATTTTAGAAACATTGTCTTCGTTGCGTTCGAGCAAAGCGTATCGAAAAGCAAAAGAAAGTGTCAATGATACCTTGCGTTCCAATCGTATTGGCAATGGCGTAGCAACCGCTTTTGGATCGGTCAAAGATCATATCAAAGATAATCTTTTGAGTGATAATTTATTCCAAAATATGGGCTTTGATTATCTTGGACCCATCGATGGTCATGACATGCATGCTTTGATCAATGCTTTCCAAACAGCCAAAGCGGCAAGTCGCCCCATTGTCGTACATATTCAAACCCATCTTTCTTATGGATATCCGTATGCCCAAGATCAAAAGGGTTGGCAAGAAGTCATGCCATTTCATCAAGATACAGGAAAATCCAAAGTCTTGGTTTCGAAAGACCAATGCGATTGGGAAACCTGGATCCAAAGTTGTATTGCGTTCTTACAGAAACAAAACCCAAAATTATCCATGATCGATCCTTCCTTATCTTTGCGTCCCAACCTTGCCTTAGGCATGGCGGCTGGTATCGCCAAAAAAGGATATCATCCATTTGTACAGATTCAAGCAAAAGATGTTGGCCAATGTATTGATACCATTCAGGCTCATTTGGCCCATATGAACAGTCCAGTTATTGTCGGGGTGGACCAGGCGGGTATTGTCGATGGCAAAGGAGATGTCCAACAGGGAATCTATGATATTCAGCTTCTTTCTTCGATTCCTGATATTGTGATTTCGCAACCAAAAGATAGTCAAGAAGCATTGGATCTATTATATACGGCTTCACGAAGTCAAAAGCCTTTTTTCATTCGATATCCATTTGGAATCGTCAATAAACCAACCGAAAAAAATTGTCATGCATTATCCGTTGGTACATGGTCACAATTTCAAATTGGTCTGGATCCAAAATGTATCGTGATCACTTATGGTCCGGAGTTTGATCGTATTCTTTCCAAGGCAAAGGAAAATCAATGGGATATGATCGTGATCAATGCTCGATTTTTTAAACCGGTCGATGAAAAGATCCTCAAACAAATGTTTTTGATGCAGCTACCTATCTATATTTTTGAACCCGATGCCAAAGGATCTTTATCGACCGTCGTGATGCAAGTATACGCCAAAATAAGAAACCCAATACATATTCTCGGTATCGAAGATCACTTTATTCAGCAAGGTTCCATACGTTCGATTCGGATCCAGGAACACATTTCGGTCAATGCATTATTTAAGGAAATAGATCATGAGCAACATGCGGTTAGATAAGGTCTGTGCCATCGAGCTGGGTTCACGAACCAAAGCACAAGATCATATAAAAAAGGGCTTGGTCGAAGTCAATGGAAAAGTGATCCAAAAATCAAGTTATTTGGTTTCTGAACTGGATTCTGTCGTAATAAAGAATGATGGCCATGAATTTGTCTCACGAGCTGCTTATAAATTATTAGGTGCCATTGATACTTTTTCGATCGATCTTAATGATCAAGTCGTACTCGATATTGGCGCAAGCACCGGTGGTTTTACAGATGTTTGTTTACGTCATGATGCCAAAAAAGTATATGCCTTAGATGTGGGTCATTTACAACTGGATCCAACATTAGCGATGGATCCACGAGTCATCAAGATGGAAGGGAAGAATGCCCGTGAATTAAAAACAGATTGGTTTGATGAATCCATTGATTTTATTTGTATGGATGTGAGTTTTATTTCCTGTCAAACCATTTTGGAACATGTTTTTAAGGAAATGATCCCCAAACATCTGGTGGTGTTGGTCAAACCTCAATTTGAATGTGGTCCTCAGGCATTAAACAAACATGGGGTATTAAAAAATGAAAAACTAGCTTTGCAGATTGTAAATAAAAAACAAGCATTTTTGCAAATATATTATCAACAAGTACATGTCATGAAAAGTCCGATCCAGGGGCGTTCTGGCAATCAGGAATATGTCATTTATGCACAAGAAAGGAGATCCAGATGATTGAACAATTGATGGTGAAAAACTATATCTTATTCGATCATGCTTTGATTGATTTTTCGAAGGGCATGAGTGTGATTACTGGAGAAACCGGAGCAGGGAAAAGTTTATTGATCGATGCAATCGGGTATCTTTGTGGCAAGCGTTGTACATCCAATATTGTTCGTAAGGGAAAAGAAAAGGCCACCTTACAAATGGTATTATCGTGTTCCGATCCACAACTCCGATTCTATTTAGAAGAAAATGATTTTGAAGTGGAAGATGAATTGATCATTACTCGAACCATTTCGGCGAATCAAAAAAGTACCATTCGTATCAATCAACAAGTGACCACGTTGAGTTTTGTGCGTCATTTGATGGCTCAATTGATCGATATTCATTCCCAAATGGATACCTATCAATTAATAAAACCAGAAATGCAATTGGTCGTGTTGGATAGTTATGCGAAAACCGATGCCTTAAAAAAAGAAGTTTCGAAGGCATACGCTGTATATAAAGAGCAAAAAATAACGTATGAATCTTTGGTCAATGAAACCTTATCGGATGATGAATTGGATTTTGTGACGCATCAATACAATGCAATTTGTGAAGCCGATGTGCAACCGGATGAATTGGATCAATTATTGACTCAAATCAAACAAAAGGAAGATGCATTACGAAATCAAGAGATGTATGTAGAAAATTTACGTTCTTTGGAAGAAGAACAAGGCATTTTAGATTGCCTTTATTCTTTATTCAAATCTTTGCAGAAAAGTGATGCGTTCCAAAAACAAGCCGATCAAATCCGTGATATGTATTATCAGTTGGATGATATTAAAGAAGCTTTGCACCAACAGATCGAAAATTCAGATGATTCATTGTCTTTAGATGATATGCAAGCACGTGTCTATACGATTCGTGGTTTGTATCAACGCTATGGTGGTTCCTATGATTCATTGATGGCAAAGAAACTTGAATTGGAGCAGCAGATCGATCGAATCTTACATCGGGAAACGGTATTGGAACAAAGTAAAATGGATCTAGAAAAAGCCGAAAAAAAATATGTCGAGCTTGCCCAAAAGCTATCTCAAAAACGACAGGCTTGTTTTAAAGAATTGGAATCAAAAGTGATGTTACATTGTCAAGATTTGATGTTGGAGCATTGTCAATTTCAAATTCGCCAAAACCTGAAGTCCTATGCCGAAGATGGCATTGATGCGATTGCTTTTTATGTATCCATGAATCCAGGTCAGCCCTTTGTGCCTCTAAAAGAAAGTGCATCTGGAGGAGAGCTTAGTCGATTGATGTTGGCTTTAAAGGTTGTTTTCCAAACACAAAAAGGCATTGAAACCATTATTTTTGATGAAATTGATACGGGTGTCAGCGGGCGTGTAGCATATGCGATGGGTGAAAAAATGCATGCCATTTCCAAATCGTATCAGGTTTTGTGCATTACGCATTTGGCTAGTGTCGCGGCTTGGGCCGATACGCATTATTGTGTGCGAAAAAACAGTCAGCAAGATTCAACCTCGACTTCCATCGATGAATTAGATGACGAAGCAAGTTTGATCGAATTAGCGACCATGAGTGCAGGAAAACCAACGCCGGCAGCACTACAAGCGGCCAAAGAATTAAAGGAGCGTGTGACACATGGCTAGAGTCATCTTCCATATTGATATCAACGCTTTTTTTGCGTCTTGCGAAGAAAATCGTCATCCAGAATTAAAGGGTAAACCGGTAGCGATTGGTTCCTTATCACGACGTGGCGTCATTTCTACGGCGAATTATCAGGCAAGAGACTATGGTGTGCATAGTGCCATGCCCGTCTATGAAGCCTTACGAAAATGCCCGGATCTTGAATTGATCGAATCGGATTATTCTTATTATCGATCTTGTAGTCAAGCTTTTTTTCATTATTTATATACCTATACACGAGCCATTGAACCTGCCAGTATCGATGAATGTTTTATGGATGTGACAGACATCATCCGAAATTATCCGCGCCCTTTGGATCTTGCATTTCAAATTCAACAGGGTGTGTATGAAGAAACGGGTCTTCATGTCTCGATTGGGGTAGCACCAACTAAATTCCTGGCAAAAATGGCAAGTGATATGCGAAAACCACATGGTATCACGGTTTTACGAAAAGCGGAATTGGAACAAAAGCTTTGGCCTTTACCCATTGAATCCATGGTTGGCATTGGCAAGCGTTCGGTTCCAAAATTACAAGCTATCGGTATTCATACCATTGGTGATTTTGCCAATATCGATAATGAAAACAAGATCTTGCATTTATTGGGTCCAAGCAGTTATTCATTGATTCAAAAAGCTCGAGGAAAGAGCAGTGATCGTTTGTCCTATTCTACCACGCACAAAAGTATTTCAATTTCAGAAACTTTTGAAAATGATCTTTATACGATCGATGAGGTATTATCGCAAGCGCGACATTTAACATTTGCGTTGTCGCAAAAAATGACGAAAGAAAATTATATGGGTAAATTGATTTCCTTAACGATGCGAGATATTCATTTTCATAATATTGTTCGTTCTCAAACGTTTCGGGAATATACAAATCATGCCAATATCATGTTTGAAGCCATTCGTAATTTGATTGATCAAAATTTTGAAGAAGATCTTGGTTATCGTCATTTAGCGATTCATATGGGATCTTTAAAAGATGCCAAAGAGATCATTGTCCAGCCCACCATGTTTGAACAACCCAAAGAAACAACGGATATGATCTTATCCCAATTGAACCGACAAATACAGGGTATTCATTTGATCAAGGCGAGTGATTTATTAAAGGGGAAAAAAGATGCGTAAGGATTATTTTTTGACCAAAGACCTGGTTTTATATCAAGATCCAGATGGCTTTTGTTTCAATACCGATACTAAATTTTTGGCTCGCTTTATGGAACTGAGAAAAAATGAGGTTGTTTTAGATATTGGTACGAATAATGGGGTTTTATTATTGGCAGCGGATCAATATCCTATCCAGTCCATGATTGGTGTCGAAGTGTTAGAAGAAGCTGCGCAATTGGCTCAATGGAATGCCGATACTTTTTTTTCGCATCCCACCACGATCTTAAATCAACGCATACAAGATGTCCAATTGGATTCGGTAGATGTCATTCTATCCAATCCTCCTTATTTTCAGGATGAAGCGACCAATCCACAGGTAAAAATGAATCGTCGTCAAATGGGGCGTATTGAAAAAAATCTGACGCTGGCTGAATTGATAGAAAATGCGAATCGGCTCTTAAAGAGCAATGGGCGTTTTTATTTTGTGCATCGTTGCAACCGGTTCAATGAAATCGTGCAATGCTTGTTGGCCCATCATTTTTGTATCAAACATCTGCAAATTGCCTATACAAAAGACAAACACATAGCGAAGACCCTTTGTATTGAAGCCATCAAGGAGGGGCATTGTGATTGTGTGGTTTTGCCTCCTTATTTCATCTAGGTATATGATTGGTCATCATCTAAGAAGCGTGTTAAAATACAGTCATGAAGCTAAAAGAGGCAATCGATGATTACTTGATCAATGGTAGGGTCGTCGCTCAAAAAAGTGCAAAGACGATGGATGCGTATCAACATAACTTGTTGGTCTATGAAACATTTCTAGAAAACGAAGCGATTGTCAATGTTGAAGATATTACAATATGGCAGATTGATTCTTTTTTAAATCAGTATGCGGAAGATCATGTGGCAAGTAGTGTCAATCAAATGATTGCGACATTGCATTCCTTTCATAAATTTACTTGTTTGAATCATCCGGAATATAAAGATCCAACAACAAGTTTGCGTGGCATCAACAACAATCGACATTTACCGGTGTATTGTTCGATTGCTGATTTGAAAAAGTTATTTGCGTCTTTTGGTTCTTCCAATCAAGATATTTATCATAAGACCATTTTAGTGGTTTTGTACTCTTGTGGGCTTCGTGTGAGTGAATTATGTGATCTGCGATGCAATGATGTGCATCTGTGTCAACAAATCATCAAAGTCAAAGGGAAGGGTGAAAAAGAAAGAATGATCCCGATGGCTTTGGCTTGTTGTGAACAAATTGCAGAATATATGCGTTTGGTCCGATCCGATTGGGATAAAAAACATATCCCCCAATTGTTTGTGAATCGATTGGGTCATCCTTGTACACGTCAATATGTGCATCATTTAATCAAAGAAAAAGTCAATGCGTTGGATTTGGATCCACGGATCTCGGCCCATAGTTTTCGGCATAGTTTTGCGACCCATTTGTTGGATGGACATGCCGATCTTAGGATCGTACAAGAATTATTAGGTCATAGTGATATTCAAACAACGCAAATATATACACATATTCAATCGGATCGCTTAAAAAAAGCATATGATTCATATTTTTTATGGACGGATAAGAAAGAGGAGGAAAAATAGTATGTCTTGTGAAGGTTGTCCAAATGCAGGAAATTGCAGTAAGGATGCAAGTACTTGTGGCGTAGAAACGAATTCAAAAAATCATATCAAAGATGTCGTTGCCGTAATGAGTGGTAAGGGTGGTGTTGGTAAATCGACCATGACGGTCCTTTTAGCTAAATCATTGGCTGCTCAAGGAAAAAAAGTGGGTATCATGGATGCCGATATCACAGGGCCTAGCATTCCTCGTTTAATGGGGGTTGAAGATCAGCATGCATATGGCACCAAAGAGAATGAGATCTTACCGGTAGTTGTCGATGACATCAAATTAATGTCTTTAAATTTCATGGTAGAAAATGAAAGTGAACCCGTTATTTGGCGAGGTCCGATCGTGGGTAATGTTGTCAAACAATTTTATACCGATGTTCTATGGGAAGATCTGGATGTTTTATTGATCGATATGCCTCCAGGAACGGGAGATGTTGCCTTAACGATCATGCAATCTTTGCCTTTAAAAGGTGTTGTGATGGTATCTACACCACAACCAATGGTTTCCATGATCGTTGAAAAAGCTATCCATATGTGTGAAAAGATGGATATCCCTGTCTTGGGTCTCATTGAAAATATGGCGTATTTGGAATGTCCGAATTGCCATGAACACATTGATTTTTACAATAAAGAAGAATTGGATGCCTTCTTGAACAAGATCAAAGTACCTTGTTATGGTATGTTGCCACAAGTGGATCTATTACGTGATATCAATAGATATGATCAAAGTTATACTTTAGAGCAACAAGAAAAGACAATGGAATTGATGAAAGAAATTGCACAAAGAATGAGTGATGATCTGCAATAATGGAATATCAGTGGATCAAAAACAAACGGTATAAGAATGTTTCGATACGAATCAAAGAAGGACAGATCATTGTAACAAGTCCAACCCAAACGTCAAAGGATTTTGTGGATGCTTTTGTTCAAGATCATAGGCAATGGATCCAAAAACACTTGGTTGCATATGATGCTATACCTCGTATTCATCCAGGCATGACTTTATTTCTTTTAGAAAGACCCTACACTGTAATGGAAGGGAATGTTTGTGCTATCGATTCGGAAGAAGAAACCATTACGATTAATGGCAATGAAAAACATTGGCAAGCCTTATTAAAGGCGTTGGCACAAAAACAAATTACGCCTCGTTTTCGTCAGTGGGAACAAGCTATGGGGTATACAGGATTGACGGTTCGTTATGGATATTATGCATCGAAATGGGGCAGTTGTCGAAAAGATACAGGATCGATCGCAATCAATACAAAGTTACTATTTGTAGATTGGGAAGAAGTGGATTCGGTTTTGGTTCATGAATTATGCCATATGAAATATCCAAATCATTCACAGGCTTTTTATCAGGAAGTCCTAGAATGGATGCCAAATTATTGGAAAGTTCATAAACATTTGATTCATCGTTCCATCCCTATATTCGAACAAAAAGGATGACCATTTTTTTGGTCATCCACTTTTTTATACATTGATTTGTGCTTCAATACCTAATTCATCGCTATGTTTGTCTAAGATTGGATCAATATAATCAACAAAGAATTCTTCGGTTTGTTGAACCGAACGACCAACATAATGGATGGGTTCCATATGCGATTCGATTTGTTCTTTGGTCATGCCAAATTTTGGATCCTTCGCGATACGATCAATCAAATCGTTGGGTTTTCCTTCTTCTTTGACAACTTTTCCAGCCGCCATTGAATGTTCACGAATCAATTCATGTAATTCTTGACGATCTCCACCGGCTTTCACCGCATCCATCATGATATTTTCCGTTGCCATGAATGGCAATTCCTTTAAGAGGTCGGCTTCTACCACTTTTGGATACACAACCATACCATCGGTAATATTTAAATACAAATCTAAGATCCCATCGGTTGCGAGGAAGGCTTCAGCAATACTAATTCGTTTGTTGGCAGAATCATCAAGAGTTCTTTCAAACCATTGTTCACTGGCTGTCATGGCTGGATTCAACGAATCAGCAATCACATAACGAGCTAAAGAACCCATGCGTTCCGATCGCATTGGATTGCGCTTATAAGCCATGGCACTGGAACCAATCTGACCTTTTTCAAATGGTTCTTCTACTTCTTTCATATGTTGCAGTAAACGAATATCATTAGAAAATTTATGAGCACTTTGTGCAATACCCACCAATGCATTGATCACTTGGGTATCGTATTTTCGGGTATAGGTTTGTCCTGAAACTGGGAAATAGTTGTCATATCCTAATTTTTCACAGATTTTCTTATCCAATGCTTTGACCTTTTCCGTATCGTTATTGAATAATTCCATGAAACTGGCTTGTGTTCCAGTTGTTCCTTTGCAGCCTAATAACTTTTTATTTTCCAATAAATGTTCAATTTCGATATAGTCCATATAAAGATCTTGGGCCCATAGGGATGCTCGTTTGCCAATGGTCGTCGGTTGTGCGGGTTGAAAATGAGTAAAAGCTAGGCATGGCATATCTTTATATTCCAAAGCGAACTTTTTGAGTTGGGCCAATACATTAACAATCTTTTTTTGGACCAGTTCCAATGCTTCATGCATGATGATCAAATCGGTATTATCACCTACATAACAGCTAGTAGCACCTAAATGAATGATACCTTTGGCTTTTGGACATTGTACACCATAGGCATATACATGGCTCATCACATCATGACGAACAATTTTTTCACGGGCTTGAGCAACATCATAATTGATATCGTCTTTGTGTGCGATCAATTCATCAATTTGTTCATCCGTGATATCTAGACCTAATTCTTGTTCGGATTGTGCTAAAGCAATCCAAAGTCGTCTCCAGGTGCGAAATTTTTTATCATTTGAAAATAATGCTTGCATTTCTTTGGACGCATATCGTTGCGACAAAGGGGATTGATAATATGCAGTTTGTGCCATTTGTTTTCCTCCATTACAATACTTTTATTATACGTGAGTACAAATACCAATTCAATTTAATTTCGTGTATAATTAGGAACGGATAAAAGGAGAAGCCGTATGAAGCATCTTTCTATTTTAGCAACCAAAGTGAGTTCATCTTTATTGCATCTGATTGGCCATGGTGGTTCTATGCCTGGTGAAATCGGATTGAAATTTGATCAAAATATATTATCAAAACTGAAAATCAACGGTCCGGTCCTCTTAGTAACAGGTACGAATGGAAAAACAAGCACAGCCAACATGATCACCGATCTTCTGGTCGATGCAGGATATGATGTCATTTCCAATCGTAAAGGGGACAACCTGAAAGCAGGAATCACGACTACTTTATTAACGCATAGTTCTTTATCAGGAAACGTGAAGGCCAATGCCATTGTCTTGGAAGTGGATGAATTAAATATCCGTCATATTTTGCCCTATCTTCCTGTAACGGGTTTAGTGGTCACAAATTTTTTCCGGGATCAATTGGATCGAGCCAAAGAAATGGAGCAATTGATTCTTTCCATCGAAAAGGTATTACCGAATTACACAGGTGAATTGATCTTGAATGGCAATGATCCCAATGTCGTTCGTCTATCATATAAAGCTTCAAAAGCACATGCTACCTATTTTGGTATGGATAAAAATATCTATAGCGTCGATCATACCAATGAAGCAAGTGAAGGGAAGTTCTGTCCTCTTTGTGGCCAGAAATTAGACTATGAATATTATCAATATTCGCATATTGGTAAATTTCATTGTAGTTCATGTGATTTTCAAACACCTCCATTGGATATCAAACTGCAAGATATTGATTTAGAAAAAGAAACTTTTACTTGTGATGGAACGGCTTTTCATTCTCCTTATGAAGGTATGTATTCCATGTATAATTGTGCCGCTATCTTAGCCGTAGCTAAAGTTTGCGGTATTTCAGTGGATGTGGCCAAGCGTGTATTTGCTCATGCACCACAACCAAAGGGAAGAAATGAAAAATTTGAAAAAAATGGCCATCTTTGTATCTTGAATTTGGTAAAAAATCCAACGGGCGCCAATGAAGTCATGAAAGTCATTGAAAGAGATACGAAGCCTAAAAAAGTTTGCATCGTCTTAAACGATCGGGAACAAGATGGTACGGATGTTTCTTGGATCTATGATACTTTTTTTGAAAAGATCATAACGGATGAAACCAAAGAAATTGTATGTACCGGTTTACGTGCCAATGATATGGCTTTACGAATTTATTATGGAGGCTATCAAGGATCCATTCGAGTGATCACACAGCTCCAAGATGCGATTCATCAAGCTTTTATAGATATTGATCGCACTTATGTGGTCGCAACCTATACAGCTCTATTACCCGCTCGTGGAGCCATCGTAAAGGAGATGGAATAAGTCTATGGAACAAGTACTGAAAGTTTGTTGGATGTATCATGACATCATGGATCTCTATGGTGATAAAGGAAACATCATGACCTTAAAGAAGCGGTGCCTGGATCGTCATATTGGTTTTGATTTGCATACATGTGGCATTGGCCAAAAAGATGATCTTTCCAATTATGATTTGATTTTTTTGGGTGGCGGTGCCGACAAGGAACAAATTTCTTTGATTCCTGATTTGTTGCAACGAAAAGAAAACATCCAAAAAGCAATGGATGAACATACGTTTATTTTATTGATTTGTGGTGGCTATCAATTGTTTGGTCAATATTATATTGCAGCAGATGGTAAAAAAATTGCCGGTCTTGGTTTTTATCCTTATTATACGGATACGGGAAAAATGGGATCTCGTTGCATTGGCAATATCGTGATCGATGCACAATTGGATGAAATGCACACCAAGATCATTGGGTTTGAAAATCATGGTGGTCAGACTTTAGGTGTAACCAAACCTTTGGGCAAGGTCCTATCAGGTTGTGGGAATGCCTTTGATGCTGGCTTTGAGGGATTCTATGATGGTAAAGTTTTAGGTACCTATTTACATGGACCTTTGTTGCCAAAAAATCCGGATGTAGCTGATTTTGTGATCTATAAAGCATTGAAAAAAAGAAATCCGGATTTACAGTTGAAAGATCTTTCACCACTGACAAATCCATACGATCAAGCGGCTCGTGAGGTCTTGCTCACACGAATGCATATTGAAGATGATAACTAAAAAACGCAGGGCATTATTTTGCTTCTGCGTTTTCAAATGTCAAAATTTCCAGTTCACTAAACATCTTATAAACAACGGTTTTAATGACAGAAATCATGAGTTGGGTTTCGTCATTCATACGGGTGGGTTGAAATTCATTCTTGATCATGCCAAATTGGAGAACTTGATGTAGATAATGGTCAAAACAATCGCTAAAAGAATTATAGACAGTCGCAATACTATTTGTTGTATCATCCGGTTCTAGCCGTCGGACAATTTCAATCATGGTTTGAATTTCGGTCAATGAATAGCATTTTTTTAAAATGCAAACCGCAATTAAGTATGCCAAATGATATTGTTTATAGTGTTTCTTGATAGGCGGATGAACGATACTGTTTTTCACATAATTATTGACCATATTGGAAGTAATAACTTTATCGGGTTTATCTTCTAAAAAAAATAAAGGTGATAATCGATCGTTGATAAAGAAAATCACTTGATCCATATATACATCAAAATCGGGTAATTGCTCCCATTTTGGACATTGAAAAGTGTCGAGTTCTTTTTTAATTTGTGCTATTTCCATAGAGATAGTTTATCATAATATAAAAAACGTTACAATGTAGTTTTAAGAACTAGATTTATTGACTATATAAAACAGTTAGGCTACAATAGGATTACGAGGATAGTTTTATGATAAAAATTGTAACAGACAGTGCGTGTCAAATGTCACCAGCACAAGGAAAACAACATGGTATATATGTAGCTCCTTTGATGATCACAATCAATGGTCATAGTTATCGTGATTTTGAACAAATCACCGGCGTCCAACTGTTACGGATGATCAAAGATGGTGGTGTACCTTCCACTTCACAACCATCCATTGGCGAGAAAACGGATATATATGATCAAATCATTGCCGAAGGCGATGAGATCATTGATATCACGATGGCAGATGGTTTAAGCGGAACCTATTCATCCGCCTTAGTTGCCAAAGCGTCTTGTAAGGATCCAACCAAAGTGTCGGTCGTGAATGCACGTACTTTATGTGTGCCACAATATGTTTTAGTCAACCATGCACAACAAATGGCGGCTTCTGGTGCTAGTAAAGAACAAATCCTATCGATGTTAGAACAATCTATTCCTACTTCAGAAAACTTTATGATTCCTGTGGATTTTGATTTTTTAGTTCGTGGTGGACGTTTATCCAATGCCTCGGGCATATTAGGTGGATTATTGAAATTGATCCCGATCATTCGAGCCAATGATACATGTACAAAGTTAGAAAAATTCGGCATTGTTCGTACGTATACCAAAGCATTAAAAAATATGTTGGATACTTTTGAAAAAGATGGAGTAACCAATGAATATACGTTCTGTCTAGCACATGCACATAATGAAGAATGGGCCAATAAAGCAATGCAAATGATACAAAAACGTTTTGAACATGCAAAGGTTGTTATTTTGCCAATGAGTCCTGCCTATATTTGTCAAGGAGGTCCTGGTTGCATTGCCTTCCAAGCCATTCATATCATTAATGAATAGAGTTTCTTAGGAAGCTCTTTTTTTGAGCGTATGATTTGTTTATCTAACTTGTTTTCGATATATTGATTTCATCTTAATTCGATTGAGAGGTATTTATTATGTTACGTAAAGTAGAAAAACAAGTACAAGGATATCGCACACAAGATGGTGCTGGGGTACAGCTTGTCCGTGTATTAGGTAATGAAACGGTGGATGCGTACGATCCCTTCTTAATGTTGGATGCATTTGATTCCACTGATCCAAATGATTATATCAAAGGATTTCCCATGCATCCTCACCGTGGTATCGAAACTTTCACCTTTCTTTCAAAAGGATGTATCCTTCATGAAGATCATCTTGGTACAAAGGCTTCTATACATGATGGAGAAGCTCAATGGCTTACAGCTGGATCCGGTGCCTTTCATTCTGAAATGCCACAACCATCTGAACGTTTGTTAGGTTTGCAACTTTGGTTGAATCTTCCTGCAAAGGATAAATTAACAGCTAAGCCCTATTATCATGGCGTCATCCAACGCGAGATACAAGAATTTGATTTGGGATATGGAAAATTACGGTTACTTGCAGGAAAATATAAAGATCATAAAGGTATACAAGGAAGATATCTTCCTTTGGATTTCTATGATATTTTACTTGAACCGAATCAATCTTTTGCATTTGATGTGCCAGGCTCCAATAAATCAGCTATGGTTTTCACTTTAGAAGGCAATGCCATTGTTAGTGGAACACCCATTGCTGCCAAAACAGCTGCAAAACTGGGTGCAGGTGATACCGTTTCCATTCAATCTTACGAAGATCCTATTGAAATTATTTTCATGTGCTCTAATCGATTAAAAGAGCCTGTAGCTTGGTATGGCCCTATTGTAATGAATACACAACATGAGTTGTATGAAGCTTTCAATGAATTAAATACCGGCAATTTTATTAAAGAAGTTGCCACTTATGAAAATAAGTAATGAGCTAGAAGGAGAAAAAACAATGAATGCCATTTTTCAACGAACCAGTATTCGACAATTTCAAAATAAGCCAGTAGAAGAAGAAAAAATTGAAAAAATCTTACGAGCCGCCATGGCAGCTCCATCAGCTGGAAATCAACAACCATGGGAATTTTATGTGATTACCAATCCAAAAACGATTCAAGAAGTATCTCAATGTAGTGCCTATGCAGGATGTGCTGCACAAGCACCCGTTGTCCTTGTTCCATGTTTACGAACCAATGGATTGATATTCCCACAAATGGGTGAAATCGATATGGCAATTGCAACGGAAAACATCCTTTTAGAAATTACTGAATTAGGTCTTGGAGGTGTTTGGCTTGGCATTGCGCCATTGGCAGATCGAATCAAAAAGGTAGATTCGATCCTTGATTTAAAAGATAACTTGCATGCTTTTGCATTGATTCCAATTGGCTATCCAGCACAACAGCATCCGCAACAAGATCGTTTTGATATCGATCGAATCCATTTTATTCGATAAACTGAAATTTTTATTATTTTAATATATAATAAATCCTATGAAAAACAAAAAAAGAATATTGAAACGAATTTTTGTAGTGTGTATTGTATTTGTTATTCTTGAATCCATTTTTTACATCCAAGATGGATATTCGATGGATTCCACAGCAAAAAGTGCATTGCATTCAACAGCAGCTGTCATCGTAAAAGAAGAACGATCCGCGACTCTTTTTCAGCCAAATAAGAGAACGAATACTGGTCTTATTTTTTATCCAGGTGGCAAAGTAGAATACCAAGCATACGCACCATTGATGCAAGATTTTGCCAAAAAAGGCATTTATTGTGTATTGGTAAAGATGCCGTTGAATTTAGCTGTATTTGATGTCAATGCTGCCGATTCCTATATACAAACAACAAAAAATATCTCGAATTGGTATATTGGTGGACATTCTCTGGGTGGTGCCATGGCAGCTAAATATGCAGACCAACATCCAAAGAATCTGAAAGGGCTCTTGTTATTAGGTGCCTATAGTACCCAAGATTTGACGGATACAAATTTATCTTGTTTAGCAATTTATGGTAGCCATGATCATATCATGAATCATGGTCATTGGCACAAATATCGTCATGATCTTCCTGAAAATACTGTTGTAAAAATCATTAAAGGTGGAAATCACTCACAATTTGGATCCTATGGTTTACAAAATAAAGATGGTTTACAAAATAAAGACGGAAAAGCTACCATATCACCAGCAAAACAACAACACGAAACTGTCGAAGAAGCAATAAAACTCATGCATATCGCAAATTAAATGAAGAAGCATTGAATTGCTTCTTTTTTTCAATTTTTATAGAAATCTATTTTGTTACATAATATATATTATGCGAAGTATCAGGTTCAAAAATTGATCCTATTACTAAATGTTTGCAGGGCCTTTCTATTCCTTCTGAGAATTGACTGTGAAATCTATTTCTGCGAAAATAGAATAAGTATTTTTACTCTTGCAACTTTGGTTGCGATATCAGTGGATATAAAGGTGGATAAGAAGACATGAAAAAAGAAGAACAGTATTGTGCAGAATTAAACGGAAGATTGTTGAAAAGAGTAAGCGTAATCACTGGTGTTATGGCAGGAGCCATGGCAGATGGATATCTCCGCCTCGTAAGTGGCGATGAAGGTAATCTACTTGTGCATAGTGTATTGTTCCTGCTCGTTACGGTTGTAGTAGCTGGAACAATATATGGTATCGTAAGTTTGAATAGACGTTTATCTTGTAATTGAAACTGAATTCACTATTTTTTTATTATGCGATCTTATGATCCAATCCCCTTTTTTGTTTCCAAGCAACAAAGTGGTCAAGACTCTTTCATACAGGGACATTGGTCACTATTTCATTTGTTGATTTCTCAACTGATACTCTCAATTTAATTCACTAGATTTTTTCTTTTCGTGAAGAATACGGATGACCATAAGGACATTGGATACGGCCAATATGATAAATGCCATGAATGGATGAATCAAGATGGAAAGAAATGCCAACCCAAATCCACCAAAAAGAATCAAGCGAGCCATGGGGTGCATAACTTCATCTTTTTGAGCAGTAGGGTTATTCTTGACAATCGAGGCATCTAAAAATTGAAAACTAAATGTCCACAGAAAAACGATGCCAACATATAGAAATGCAGCTAAATTAGAATTTGGATATCGGCCAAAAACACCGGTTCCAAATGGCACTAAGGTAAGTAAAAACAGCCAAATGCCATTGATCAAATATGTATCGGTCGTTAGGACATCCGCTTTCTGAAAGGCATTATGATGGGATCTCCATGCAAAATAAATCAAAAACAAGCTCACTGTATAGGCGAAAAAAATCGGTACTAATTCAAGTAGATTTGTCATAGACAAACCAACATCTGGTACTTTCATTTCTAATACCATGATAGTTGCTGCAATCGCAATGATGGCATCGGTAAAAGCCATGACACGGTTCTTATCCATTGATCATTTCCTCCTTATCGACATTGTGTTCGTTACGATATTCCGTCACGCTCTTTCCAGTCCAGACCGTAAAGGCTCGTAGAAACGAATTGAGCTCTGCATAGCCTAATAAATAGGCCATGTCATTGGTTGTCATGTCGGTATTCGAAATGTAGTGAATGGCTAAAATCTCTCGAGTGTTGTTCAACTGTTTCCGGAAGGTTGTATTTTCTTCGGCCAGTTTGCGTTGTAATGAACGCTTCGATAAGCCAAGTTTTTCTGCTACATCCTCAATGGTCCCCTCTCCTCCTGGAAGTAATTCTGTCAGAGCACTTCGTACCCTTGCACTGATGGAATCATCCATATCCAGATCAGAAAGTCTCTTTGTCAGTTCTGGTTCAAAATAGCTCCACATCGCATCGTTGCATCGTTAAAAGAGATAAAAGGTTCTTGAAGATCTTTTATTGAAAATGTGATGGCATTCACTTTAGCTGCTTGTGGTTCTCTACCTGCAAAAGATGAAAATGCATGGTCATTTGGTAGAACACACATCTGGATCTGTATAGGATCAATATCTTCATGTGTTGCTTTTCGAATCATACCAATCAAGAAAGAAAATTCCGACTGTACAAGGAAACATGGTAATTCGAGAGATTCATCACCCGGAATAAATTGTACCGTTTCTTCGTCCTCATTCTTTATCACAAGAAAGCGCATAGGGCCAATCAATTTCTTATAGCGTTCCAATCGATTGATGCACATTTCCCTATTTTTACTGCACCAAGAAGCAAAAATCGGTGGTGAAAACGATTCAATCTGATTTGTCGTTGCCATTTTCACTGGCAACGCTGGATCATCAGACACTTGCGAAACAGCATTTAAAAATCGATAGTATTCTTCTTGCATGGTGACCGTTTTATGCTTGAAGATATCCTCTGGCAGTTGAACTTTTCGCAAAACAGCTCTTGGATCAAGACCAAAATATTTTAGAAGATCTTCATATCTCCCATCAATAATAAAATGATTCATATCATAATACCTCATTTTTCCTTATTATATATCGCAGAAAATACCCTTTTGAATATCATTACATGCCATATTCTATTTCATTTCTGGATGTACATAGCGAAACCGGTTTTCCGTTTTTCTACCATATTGGATAGCTTGCACATGACAACGATTGATACAACCAGAACATTTCGTACAATGCGATGCTCTCCATGTTGGTTTTCCATCCACAAGACGGATGATGCCATCAGGACAATTCCTTTCACATTTGCCACAATGAATGCATGCATCATTCACATGAAACGCTTTTGTTCCACGAATAGCATCATAATACACGGGCTGCATCATTTTTGAAGTGAAACCACTTCCTGGATCATTCTGTTTTTCCTGTTCGATCGTCTTTTTTAATACACTAAGTTTCTGTTCTGCTTTTCTTAACTTCTTTTGATTTTCTTCTGGTGATGCTAAATCATAATAAAATACCATATCATCTGGCATCGCAAGAGAAAACAAAGCATTGAGTTGAATATCACGTTTTGATAACTCCTCTTTTAGATAAGCACCCGCATGCCCAGTATTACCACCACAAACAATGACGGAAAAAACATATCCTTGTCCCGTTAACTTTAGATGTTGAACAAAGTGAAGTACCACATGACTTAACGTGAAACAATAAACAGGAAAAATAAATCCGACACGCTCTCCTTTTTCTAAATGATACAAATGGTCTCCTTTTGCCATATTGACAAGCTTTTCGCCAGGATGTAAAAGGGTCCTTGCGACATGTAATGAATTTCCTGTTCCCGAAAAAGAAAATAGCACGTTTCTATTCCTCCCATTAAAGAGCCGACCTTTTTTATATACTAGCGAATGTCTCAGCAATATTGTACCTTTTTGATTCCTCGTTTTCTTTTCTTATTATAGCTTTTTTATTTACTTGTTGGCACTGCCACGAAGCTGCATATCGTATACATTATTCATCAACATCTTCTTTGGCATCATTGGTGAAAGTGGCATGAAGATCTTTTGTGCACCAACTAGACTAGCAGTCACATTCAATTCGCCTTTTTCCATGCCTTCATAACCCGCTTTGGCTTTGGCGACTGGCATCGGACTTGTGGCTTTGGCAAATAAAGCTGTATCGCCTAAACCGCCCTCATTTGCAAATCCAGTTGACATTCAATGTTGTTACGGTGACACCCGTATCTTTCAATTCACGCCATAACGCATTGGAAAAGCTGGTCATGTAAGCTTTTGTCGCATAATAGACAGCCTGTAATGGTCCAGGCATCACGGCTGCGGTTGAGCTGACATTCAAAACCTTGCCACTCCCTCGTTGGATCATATCTTTAAGGAATAACTTCAAGATACGAGTTGGTGTTTAGACATTGACCGCGATCATGGACAGATCCTGATCCATGGTGCGTTCTCTAGCAAAATCACCCTGACCACCAAAACCCGCATTATTGATGATGACATCCGGAAGCCAATCCTTTTTCTGGCAGGTATCATAAATGATCTGTGCTGCTTCGGGTTTGGATAGATCTGTCGCAATCGTGTGGATCTCTACATGATATTTGGCTGCCGCTTCTTTGGCTTGTGCATCCAATTTGGCTTCGACCGACAAGGATCATGTCTCCCCCTTTTTGTCCGTGAATATTTACAAAGCAAGTTCCAAGTCCGCCATACGATCCGGTAATCAATGCTACATTTTTCATTTGTGTTCTGCTTTATGAGAGGAAAGAAATCATACATTTCTTTCCTGTCCTCTTTACAGGGATAAGAATACAAAAGAAAGGACCACAAATGAACATCATAAGATTCCATCTTTCCATCACTTTGTGCCATTCTATATGCAATACATTTGTCCTGCTAATCCACAAATGATTTATCTCTATCTTATTGTCCGTTTCCATTCTTTGCATTTTTTAAAAATATTTATTATTTTATAAGCATTTATTTATCTTCATTTTAAGTTTATCCGGTAACTTATGCATGAGGTGATGATGTGAATAACTGGTCTATTTTCAGTAAATATCGGAATCAGATCTTTGGATTGGCAAGTTTAAGTATTATCGTTTACCATTTGACCAAAGATATTGAAACATATCACATCCATGGAACATGGGCTACATTCAGTTCAGTCTATCAAACATGGATTGGTGCCTGCGGTGTAGATTGGTTTCTATTTTTATCCGGTATGGGTTTGTTTTTTTCATTACATAAAAATCCAAATATTATTTCTTTTTTCAAACGACGCATTCATCGTTTATTGATTCCTTATATTTTAATTGGAATCACATATTGGATACTTTATGACCTTGTTTTGAACCATAGTTCTTTATTGGCATTTATGAGTGATGTTTGTTTTGTGATCGTTGCTTATTGTATGTATCCACTCCTATTTTCTCTGTGCAATGGAAAACATGAATCTCGTAAACTATGGATTGGCTTCGGTTTGATATTGAGTAGTATCTACGTATTGTCTCAATATAACTACTACATGTATTATCATACACATGTTTTCTTTACCCGTTTTATGATTTTTTACATTGGTTGTATATGTGCTCATAAAATCTATCAAAAAGAATCCATTTGTACATTTGATTCATTATTGTTTACCCTGGGCATACCATTAAAGATCTTATATGAAACTTTGCCGTTAGTGTATTCCCCGATCCTTTATCGATTTGTTGAATGTTTCTGGGCACTATCATTATTATATTTGATCATTTATTTTATGGAACATTTAAAAACAAGTCAATTTTTTGAATTTTGTGGGAAATGGTCACTCGAAATCTATATGTTGCATATTTCGTATCGCTCGCTATTTAAGATATTGATTTATGATCAAACCCAAATTCCTTTTGTAGGAGTCTATGCTTTGGTCATCGCATGTACTTTTCTTTCTATTCCTATTTATAACGAGATACAAACGCAATTATTTCACATATATCGTAAAGGAAAAATGTATCTTTCCAACTATTTGCGATATATACAAAAACTCTTAAATCCAATTTCATACTAGGCTGTACACATTAAAATCGTATGTAATGAAAACATTCATCCGATATTCATTGTCTGGGTCTTTTCATAAACAGCAGGCACATAGACGATCGGACTTTTCTCATAGTTTTTGCCTTTAAAAGTGATTGGATAGGTAACCTTTCCCCAATGACCATTGCGGATGGAAGAGGCATTTTCTTGGATCGATCATTGCTTCTGTTTATTGGCTTCTACCAGATCGCACAATGAAACATTTTCATTGCGATATCGCGCCGTTGGATTCGGTTGTTCATATCCAAGAACAGGATTCATTTGGATGGCAAGTTTGGACACGCATGAATACAAGCTTGACAATTTTCTGGGGTACGCACGGCAGATGATTTTCAAGATGAATACAACCAACCGGACATAACGATGTACAAATACCACAACCAATACCATCCTCGGTAAAGCGAAGTCTGCTCAAATGGTTTCAGACTGATTTGCGACATTGTTCAAATAATTTTGATGTACCTGTCGATTGGAATCCGCCACAACTTCATGATCATTTCGCTTTGTTTGAATGTCTTTACGAATATTCTCAAATTGAACATCCACATGTTTATCCATGGATGTCTGTTGAACCCTTTCAAAAGCTGGTAAAAAATTATCCATTATCAAGATCGTATGAATATAGTTCACTTGTTTATGCACTTGTTCAAATCCTTTTGTGCCAATTCCACCGCATTGGAATGACGATTTCCATATGTTAAAACTCAATATATATCGTTTGCATCAAACGTTGCTCTCTGCATAATATCTTTGACCATTTTTGGCATTTCATGCCCATATATCGGACTCACTCCTCTTTAAAATAAAGATCTGAATGCATCATTTGTGGAATACTATACGAGTTTTTATCCAATTCTGTTGCTGAAAATTCATGATGACCTCCCACAATCATATGTATCCTACCGGTCCAATTCTTCTTTATACAATATTAGATCTGCATACGAGTATTCATTTTTTGTATTGCATAAAAAAAGCCGATATTACTCGACATTTGATCCTATTTTAATTTTTTGTCAAACGGTCATTCAACTTGCCAAACTTCTTGAGCGATTTCTTTGACTAATTTTAATTTTTCCCATTGTTGGTCTTCACTCAATTGATTTCCAATCTCACAAGACGCAAAACCACATTGTGGACTGAGATACAAACGATCCAAAGGAACATATTTGGCCGCTTCATGGATACGAGCAATGACTTCTTCTTTGTTTTCAAGTTTAGGTGATTTGGTCGTCACTAGACCCAATACCACTTTCTTATCATTGGTTACTTTGGCCAATGGCTCAAAGCCACCAGATCGTTCATCATCAAATTCTAAATAATAAGCATTCACATTTTCTTGGCCAAACAACACATCTGCTACGGGATCATAAGCACCACTATTGGCATATGTCGAATGAAAATTACCACGACATACATGTGTATTGATGATCATATCTTTTGGAGCATTCGCAATGACTTGATTATTGATATCTTTATATGTTTTTTGGATATCCAATACACCTTCTGGGCTCACGCCATAGGCTAAATGACCATTTCGATCGGCCATCATGCCCCATGTACAATCATCCAATTGCAAGTTACGACAGCCTGCATTGTAAAGATCTTGAATGAATTTTCCATATCCCGCAACAATATCGGCCACTAGATCTTCATCGGAATCATAATATTTTTCGGTAGCCAAACGGTTAAATGGCATTGTAAATTGAGCTAAAAATTGCGCTGGTGCCGGAATGGTTTGTTTCGCAATCGTTGTTTCATCTTCAAATTGTTTCACAAAGGAAAAATGATCCACAAACGGATGCTTTTTGGAAAGACCAACCTTTCCTGTAATATATGTATCATCAATCATGGCTGCTTCATCATGAAATGGAAGACCGGTCTTCGTTGGTGCGTGACCGATTCCATCAAATGCCCACATAAAGTCTAAATGCCAAGTTGCTCTACGAAATTCTCCATCTGTGATCACATGATAGCCTAGAGATTTGATCTTGGTGATCAATGCCGTGATAGCTTGGTCTTCCACTTCTTTTAATTGATCATAGCTCAACAAGCCTTGGTCAAATTGGGCTCTGGCTGCTTTTAATTTTTCAGGTCGTAGGAAACTTCCTACATAATCATATCGAAAAGGTGTTTGTAACTTACACATATCTTATTCCTCCTATCAATGAAACTATTATATTTTATATTATCTTTTTCGTATAATATGATTAAACTAGTATTTATATAGTTTCAATCTATAGGTCAATTTAAAACGCCTTTCCTTACGCTTTTTTATGGATTCAATTCCTGAAAAAACTCTATTTCTTCTCCAACCGGTCCAATACAAAAGGCCATTCGTAAAGAATAAGGTGGATTGCTTGGAAGATTCACATTATTTGGTCCTTTTGTGATGGGATATCCCGCTTTTCGAACGGCATCTACACATCCATCCACATCATTTGTAGCCAACGCAAAATGACGAATGGTTCCTTGTGGCAGATCATCAATATCTTCTGTAAACACTTCGATGCCACCATTTCCTGTATCAAACGTAGCACAAGGATGTTTGTCATCTCCCCAACTTCTTAAGATGTCTAGACCTAAGGTCGTCACATAAAATTCTTTTACTTTCGTAAATTCTTCTTTATTCTTGCATTTGATGCATACGTGCTCAATTCCTTGAATGAAATCTTTCATGATCCATTTCCTTTCTTTTTTTATCAATGGTACTACTTTTCTCAAAAATCATCTTCATTTGACTAAGAACCCCGTCCTATGAGGAATTTTCAATCATTTTTTTATTCAAAAGATATTGTACATGATGTGAGACAGGGGCAAATTGGTAAATTTAATATTGGCATTCACAGAAATAAGTCCTATCCGATATCATCGATCTTCTCGTCTGCGACGGAAGCTATGTCCTTTATCTTGATACATATTTAAATCGGCTTTCGTAAGCAGGGCATCAAAATCCGTTACTTTTCCACGAATGTATGCATAGCCGATGGCCATGCTGATGCCATTGATAGTTGCACTATCTCGCATATGCCGAATCAACAAAAGAATATCTCGTTGTTCAAGGTCCTCTGTCACAACAACAAACTCGTCTCCACCCGTTCGAAAAACGCAATCTTCGCCTGCACATTCCATGAGAATTCGCGCGGATTCACGGATCAGCATATCGCCAGCATGATGGCCCTTGGTATCATTTGTATTTTTTAATCCATTCAAATCGATGGAAATCACACCTAATATGCCATCTCCCTGCCATGTTCGGATCCTCTGCTCCAATGCTCGACGGTTTCCCGCACCGGTCAGTAAATCTATTGTACTTTGTCTTTCCAACTCACGTATACTGTTTCGGTTACGAACCATCACGGCAATGAAATCCGTCAATGTTGAATAGATCACGCTGCCTCTACGGAAACTTTCTTCGGATGGGTTGACAACCATCGTAAAGCCTTCTGTCTGATTTTGAAGTAAAAGTTGGCCAGATATAAAGCTTTGCAAGCCATGCATTCTTAGTTTAAAATCTGGATATTCCTTTTGAAAGGCCTTCATATCGTGAACCATGACCAGTCGCTCGGAAACAAATCTTGTATACAATGCACGTAGTTCTGTTCTTGGTATACTTTGCAGTTCTTCCTTCAATGGAATCACACCCGGTTTGGTCCATTCATAGGTAGCACTGACCGTATTGTCATCTCTTTCTTCAAAAATGAGGAACCGCTCTGGCTGCATGTATTCTGCAATACTTGACATTGTCATCTCAATGCCTTTTTCAGGATCTTCCTCTTCCATGCCACGGGATATTGCCTCATTGGCTCGCATCTCCTGATAAAACATCTCACGATCACCCGCTAACGTATCCAAGTACTCATTTATATTAAACGCAAAGGTAACCTTCAGTGTACGCTTTTCCCATATGGTCAAAAACGAACGGATAATCAGATTATCGCCTGTTTTGTGATTCATATGAGATAATGAGAGTGCACGATCCATTCGAAGCATCAAATTGGGACAATTCTTGCATGGCCCGTCATATCCTTCCAACGTCTGATAACAGAAACATCCTTTCAAACTGCATTCCCTGTCCAATCCAACATCATCTCGGGCAGCTTGATTCATATAGACAAGCTCAAACGTTTTGGGATCACTGATGATCACTCGTTCCGGTAAATCATCCAACAACTCCCGACGGACATAGATTCGATCCTCCGTATAAGTTCTTTCTCCATATGCTTCTTTTTCCGCACTATGCAGTCGACGAATCAGAAGTTGAAACATTTCATCAAGACTCATGACTTCAGAACCATAGACAATGGCATGCGTCATCAAAAGATTGATCTGAATACCAAGTTTTCGACACAATGATGGAAAGATTCCAGAAATTGTAGTCAGTTTTTCTTCGATTTGTTCTGCTTTTTCTCTTTGGCTGAAGCAAAGAAAACAACAAATTCCAATTCTTGCGATGGCCCAACCTGGTGTTAATTCTTCTCGAAGTGTTTCGGTAAGTTTTTCCAAAATGACTTTCGCATTCTCACTATTGTCACGCATCAGTTCAGCATACATAGGCACATCAATCAAAAGGCCCACATAATCAAGCTTTTCTATACGATATCGATCCGCATATAACAAGCCGGCTTCAATCGCTCCACGAAAGCTAAGAACGTCCGTTTCCTTATCAACCAATCCTAGATGCAATTCATCATTCTTTTTATCCGAACTTGTTTTATGAACCATACCCAATGTTCCTGCAAACTCCTTATCCAGATACCAGGGGATGCGTGAAATTTGAACTGGTTTGAATCGACCACCTGTCAACATCAACTCTTCCACTTGGGTTGTCGGATTTCCCAAATGAGGCTTCTTTTCTTTATCGGAATGCTTGTCAAGTAAAGGGAAACTGAAACCAATTTCTTCCTCGGATTTACCAATAAAATCGGATGTATCATGAAAATCTTCCATTGTCTGAAGACTTTTGCTGGCACCAAGAATGCGACCTTTCTGATCTTTCCAGTAAAATAAATATGGCGATGTTTCGCAAAGTACACGAAAAAGACTACTCTCTATCCTTGTTTCTAGTTGAATGGTGTCCGTTGTTGATATGCCAAAAGATTGGCAGAAGATGGGAAGTAGAGTGTTTCTATCTCTCTTGCACTCCCATATATCTTCGCGTTCACAAAGCAGAATATTCTTAGTCGCGCTCTTGTAGATCATCAATGTCTCGAACACTGTCCATCGAAAAGTGCCATCTGCTTTTCGGATGCGCAAAAGTTCGGTTTGGACAACACCTTCACTTTTTGTCTTTGTTTCTATATTTGCAGGATCAATAAATGCCGCAAAGCGTGCTCTATCATCTGGATAAACCAGCGTTTCAGAAAAATAAGCCAAAAAATCCTCAATCGATTGAACAGGTTCCGGATTCAATTCCGGATGGTTGGATCGCAGGATCTTAACTTCACCTTTTCCTCGTTCCATCACATAAAAGCCCTCATAGAATTGGAAGATATCACGCAGTGTATTGTCTAAGGTTTTCGCCTGTTGAATGGCTTCGTTGTTGCTGATATTGTAAATATGGGCTTCACCAATCCAGTGCTCTTCATCTCCAGCAATCCAACGAACACTAACCCTCATATATTGTCCATTATCGGCATAGGTCAGGGTTTCCTGGGATCTGGAATGCAACGCTTTTATCAAAAGTTGCTGAAACCTTCCTCGAAATGGATAGCTTGAATCCATAAGATACGCATTGGCTTCGTCCATCCCTTGCGTTCCCGTACTTCTCAATTCTCTTTTGTAGGCATCATTTTCAATAAGAAGTTCAATATTGGTTCCATCAAAACGGAAAAGTGCAGTGGGAGAATCCGAAATCACGTTAACACTTTCGGCAGCATCCATCAAATGAGCTTCCTCCGATTGCTCAAATTGGAGTCCCCTGCCATGATTAAAAGTAAATGTATCATCATATCTCATGGGCTTTCCATAGTAATAGCCCTGAATACGTCCACAACCAATTTTCTTTAAAAAAGAGACCTGCCCCTTTGTTTCGACGCCTTCTGCCAGTGTCTGTACACCCAGCATGCGCGCCATGGTGACCACCGAAGTGATGATTTGTCGACTTCGATCATCAAAATGACTGAAAAAACCCATATCGATTTTGATCACATCAAAATGATAATTGTGAAGCGTATTCAATGAAGAATATTCACTTCCAAAATCATCCATCCAAACTTGATAGCCAGCTTGCTGAAACTGAAAAACGACCTTGGACATGATCATTTTATTTTGGAACATCACTCGCTCCGTAATTTCAAAACAAAGCAATGTTCTTGGAATCTGATACCGCTTTACCATCTTCTCAATGGTATCCAGTGGATTGGCCACATCAAAGTCATATGCCGAAAGGTTCATGGAGACAGGAAGCAATGGTAGACCATTATCCATTCGATCTCGGATCACACGGCAAACTTGCTCCAAAACATACCGATCCAGTCGGTTGATCAACTGTGCATCTTCGAGAACCGGAATAAATACATCTGGAAAAATCATACCTTGTACCGGATCTTCCCAACGTGCTAAAGCTTCATAGCCACTTAATTTTCCCGTAAGGGTTCGAATCACAGGTTGAAAATACACCTTGATATAATGTTTTTCCAATGCCTCACCAAAATGACGTAAGATATATGTTTTTTTGGCAAGCATTTTTCCCAACGATGATCGATAAATGGCAATACTTCTGTTTCCGTCCGTCTTGATACTGTCACAAGCAATTTTCGCCAAATCGAAAGCATGTCTCAACGTTTCGATTGAATCTTTTTCCGTAGGCTTATAAATACCTACTTTCAACTGGATTCCATCGTCATTGATAAAGCTATTTATTTCGTTACAGACTTGTTCCAATTTTGTCTCTAGATCATCCGATGGCAACAATGCAACAAAATGATCCGCTGTCAGATGCCCAACCAAAGCATTAGGAAAACATCTCGTAATCGCATCTGCGATTTTTTTCAGGCACAAATCGCCTTGTTGCATGCCATATTGTCGATTGTATTCTTTAAAACTGGTCAAGTCGAAACTGACCGGACAAAAAGCGCGGACTTCCGGAAATGATTTTCGCTTTTCTGCCTGTTGGAGTGCCTCCTGGAAGAAATCATGCATCCCTAGAACCCCTGTTTTGTCTTTTGTCTGCAGATCATTTGTGATTTGTTCCGATGGAAACAGCAAGATCACAAACGTTTTTCCAAAAGAAGTTTCCTTGAGCGTGCCCACACCCACGGCTTTGCGAAAATGACCCTTTTGTGTCTGGTAGTGAAAAGAAAGCGTAAAATGAGCCGGATTTACACAAGCAATCTCTGATAGCGGCTTGTAATCCTTTTCTTCCATCAGATTCTGATATTTAGACGAGCAAAATTGTAAAAACGTATCCACATCTTCACATTCAAAAAGAGATGCAGCTTTCTCGTTTGCGAAAACGATCTCCTCCGTTTCATTCGCAAGGACAAAACAAACCGCTCCTTCAATTAAATCAAAATATTGTTCGTATTCTGTACGCAGTTGCTGCTGCTTAGGTACCATATTTTTTGTCTTATCCATGCCAATCACTCCTAGTTGGTCTATTTCTATTGATCAATGAAAACCATTTTCTACTAATATACCTTACACATATTAAAATTTCCATTTTTATTTTCCTTCGTTAAATCTTTAATTCAATCAATGGACAAACCAAAAATCATGGGCATTTTATTTGATTGTATGCTTATTTTTTTATAAATGGTTTTGTACCCAAAATATTTGTATCCTCACAGATAGCGACAATCTCGTACAAAAAATGCTGATGATTGCATCAACACGCTCCTTAGTGATCATAGACCATATGATCAAAACGTTTCATCGCAATGATGCCCATGCCTATGATCCATACAATAATACCAGTCAAGGTAAAAAACAATGGCAGACTCAACGTCTGTGGAGTCATGAGGGCACGAATGGCTTCATGGATCCAAGTCAACGGATCAATCAAGGTAATGATTTGCATGATCGGTAAGGTCGCCAATTGATTCCAAGTATAAAAGATACTTCCAAGAAATACCACGGGCATCAAGAAACCAGGAAACATAGACGCAATTTGACTGGATTAACGATGGTTCCAACAAGTAAACCACCGGCGTTTTGATGACTCTGATATCACGATGACCAAGATGGATAATCATATTTTCATAGAGATCATGAATCAATGGGCGTGTTGTGAAGGGAATGACTTGATCGGGTTCTACCTGGTAGAGATGATTGGCCATATCCATCATCACCTGCACATATTGTTTCCGATCCCTTTCGGTTACCGATAATGCCAATTCTTGATCATTGGGGTGCATCCATACTTCATGAAAAAAACCCATTCCTAACGCATGATCTAGATGACCATGACTCAATGGGCTTTTGGGTCAATGATGGACCAATGCCAGAAGATCAAACGTTCTCGTGCCTGTATCGATCAAAAGAGCCGATTCATCACCTTCTATATGATATGCGATTTCCGTTATAACTTCATTTTCCATTGTTAAAACTACCTCCTATCCAAACATGTTTTCTTATCACTACAGAGTCCGATTTTATCGTAATATACGTTTTCTGATTTTCCATGCTTTGCTTAAAAAAAAGACACATCGTGCCTTTCAATGTCCATGGGGAATCTGTTCCAAGGAATCCAAATTATGATCTTCTTTGATGAATTGACTCAATAAAATAGCTAAGGGAATCAAAGTGATCCAAATGGCTTTTCCAAGATATAAGTGACAGAAAACTGTACCAATCGTAGCTCCCGACAAGAAACAGACAAGCATACGGATATGTTTGAACAATTTCTCGCGATGACTTGTATCTTTTCCCTTGATCTCTTTCGCAAGGCCAATGCCAATCTGACGAATATGATTGGTCGCAAATGTTGTGGCCATGGGCGTTCCTTGTGCTTGTCGAAAGGTATTATATTGCATTGAAGCAATAAAATTAATGGCTACTTGTGAGATTTGTACAGGTGCACTCTCCGGAATGAATCCCAACCCCAAAACAACCAACATTTCGATGAACAACAATAAAGTATCCCAACGAATCGAAAGTGTATGTTTGATAGGATTTGGCAATAGTTCCGAAACCAAAGATCCCAACATATATGCACCAATCGGAATGACATAGTATAATCCATGACGGATATTCCCGGATCCCAATGCCATGCCCATCAAAACAACATTCCCTGTTTGTGCATTACAAAAAACATTACCTCGCAATACATACGTAAAGGCACCATAATATCCAGAAATGAGGATTAGCGTATAAAAAACCCAATTTTTTTCACACATCAAATACTCTTCTGATTTCATTGATTCTTTTCACCCCGCATGAAATATCCTATCATATTTTATTTTCTTTGCGTTTCTTTTTTTTAAAGATACATCCAAGGATCAAACCTATCAACATAGGGTAGAGCCAACCAAAACCAATTTGAAATAAAGGAATATGTGCATTCGCATAGGTGATCCATCCAAATGAAAAGGGTAAGGTCCGGATGCATTCAATCAAAGAACCAATCAAAGTTCCGCTCATGGTCCATCGTGCAACGATTTTCGATGTTCGAGTTAAAGAGAGCAACACCAACATAATGGCTAAAGGATATAACAACATTAAAATAGGGACCGAATATTGAATAATGGTGTCCAATCCCAAATTCGCAATCAACAACATACAACCGCTAAAGAAGAAAACCCATTGTTTGTAGGAAATGGATGGAAACATCTCATGAAAGGTCGTTGAAAAACTGGTTGCTAATCCAATATCTGTTTTCAGGCAAGCAAATAACACAATGGTTGCCAAAAGGATCATTCCTTGTTGAGAAAAAAAGTGAACCGCAATATGAGATAATACGATGCCTCCATTGCCGGCTAAAGTGGAATATCCTAGGCTATATGCGCCAACCACAGCCGTTAAGATGTAGATGATGGCCATCATCACCGAACACAAGATACCTGCTTTTAAGGTATTGTTCGCTATTGCTTTCGGATCGGTGATCCCATATTGTTGAATGACCTGAACTACAATAATACCGAATGCCAATCCAGCCAAAACGTCCATCGTATTATATCCGTTTAAGATGCCTTGCATCATCGGCGCCGTGGCATACAGTTTAGTGGAAGGATGTAATGGATAAGGATGCGATAAAGCCTGAATTAAAAGAATGGATAGGATGAACAAAAATAATGGATTTAATAATTTACCGATGCAATCCATAATTTTACCGGGACGAAGACTAAACCAAAGCATGACTCCGGTAAAGAGCAAAGAAAATAGAAACAGAGCCAATTGTGGTGATATCCGATAGGTAAATAAAGTATTGAATCCCATTTCAAACGGGACCGTTACACAGCGTGGTGCTGCAAAAAAAGGCCCAATCGTCAAATACAAAAGACAAGTAAACAAGAAGCCAAATCGAGGATGGATTCGTGAACTCAGATCCAATAGACCATGACTACCAGTGATTCCAAGTGAAGCAACCGCCAACAAGGGCATTCCAACGCCTGTGATTAAAAAACCAATTACAGCGGGTACGATATGCGTTCCCGATTGCTGGCCTAGATATGCAGGAAAGATCAAATTTCCTGCACCAAAAAACAATCCAAACAACATGCTGGATAATGTGATCATTTCTTTTTTTGTCAAATGTTTTTTCATTCCTGCCTCCATGAAAAAATGGACCAATTCTGATCCATTTTATTCTTCGATCATAGTACAGTTTGAATCCAAGTCAGATTGCCACTCATTTCATACTTGCCATCTTGTGCCGGGATAAAAACCGAATCTCCTTTTCGTAAAGGAAGGACTTGATCATCATAGGATAGGGCCCCTTGTCCATCCAATATGGTAAGACCTTGAAAACTCATTTTTGTGACGGTTTCCGTATAGGTTGTATCCACATGATATTTTGTACAAGTAAAATAATTATTTTTGGTTAAAACTTGTTCTGTATACCCATTCTTCTGGATCAAAGGTCCGTCTGCTTCTCCATTTTTACCAGATGGCGTTAAATTAGAAACATCGACAGCTTTATCAATATGCAATTGGCGTGGCTTGCCATCTTTACCAACCCGTCCAAAATCATAAACACGATAAGTTGAATTGGACGATTGTTGAATTTCAGCAATCATCAATCCGGCACCGATCGCATGGATCGTACCTGCTTGAATAAAGAAACAATCCCCTTTTTTGACATGTACTTTATTCAAATAATCACAAATCGTATCATCTTGAATATGCGCTCGATATTCTTCTTTTGTCATTGGTTCTTTTACACCATAATATAAGAAAGAATCTGGATCTGCTTCCATGACATACCAAAATTCATTTTTGCCAGGTTCATGTTCATGTTCCCATGCATACGTATCATCCGGATGCACTTGTATGCTCAATGGTTGTTTCGCATCAATAAATTTGATTAAGATAGGAAATGTTGCATCCTTGGCTGCTTTTGTGCCCCACAGATCTTTTGCATGTTGATCAATATAATCTTTAAACAACATACCATCGTAGGCACACCCAACAATGGTACTGCTCCCATCTTTATGAGCCGATAATTCCCACGATTCAGCCACCGGATCACAATCTGCTTTCTTATCATATTCATCAATTAAGCGACGACCACCCCAAAGATAATCTTTGAATGCGGGTCTTAATTGTATTACTTCCATAAAAGAATCCTCCTAAAACATTATAGAAATAAACATGCAGAAAAACAAGCAAATCCTGAATGCATGGCACCTTGTTTCCATATAGCCAATTCATGATAGGCTTTTTCGATTGCATGAGGCATCGTTTTGGCTTTTGACATGCATCCAGGCAAACCATCAAAATACACGATAAAACCACCGGTATAAGGATCTTCTTTGATGATCAAATTATATTCCATTCTTATCACCTCTACAGGTATCCTATCGTTTTATTTGACATTCTTACTGTCATAAAAAAAGAAGTAGCGAACTACTTCTCATTACATTTATTTTTTAAGGTTTGTGATGGACGAAATTTTGGTAATTTTGAAGAATGAATCATCATTTTTTCTTTCGTAATCGGATTGATTCCCATTCGTTCTTTACGATGAAAAATTTCAAACTTTCCAAAAGACGTAATATCCACATTGCCATCATCTTGTAATGCTTCACTCATTTCATCAAAAATGATATTTACCGCCTTCAATCCATCGGCTTTTGAAAGATTCAATTGCGTCGAAACACTCTGTGCAAGAGAATCCTTATTTACAAATTTACTCATCGAAACTCCTCTTTCAAATCGCGCAACATCAAACTATCTGCACACGTATCTGGTTTTTTATGATTATATAGAATTTGGTACACTTCCTCACAAATCGGCATAGAGATATGATTTTTTTCAGCCACACGATGTACGATCTTAGCGGTACGAACACCCTCTACCGTTTTGGTATTGTTGGCCCAAAAGTTCTCCACGGTATTTTCCTGACCAATTTGATATCCACACTCAAAATTTCGTGAATGCTTGCTAGTACAAGTTACGATCAAATCACCAATTCCGGTCAATCCCATAAACGTTCGTTCTTGTCCACCAAAGAAGGTACCATAACGAACCATTTCTTGAAGACCACGGGTAATCAAAGCAGCTCGCGTATTGTCTTGATAGCCAAGGCCCGATAAGATACCTGACGCAATGGCCATGACATTTTTTAATGCTGCACCCAGTTCACTACCAATTTCATCCGATCCTGTATAAATACGAAAATACCGATTCGAAAACAATGTTTGTACTTTTCGTGCATCTTCGATCTTTAAACTGATGGCATCAATGGTCGTCAACTGACGAATCACTACTTCTTCGGCATGGGAAGGTCCAATCAAAGAGACGACCGAACTCAATTTTTCCAAAGATATCGATCGACGAATGACATCGCTCATTCTCTCATTTGTTTCGGGATGAAAGCCTTTAGAAACATTGATCACGATCGTATTGGGTTTTAAATACTCGTTGATTTTCTTACACATATCCTCGATTGCAATGGTAGGGACAGCTAATAATACAAAATCCGCACCGGCTACGACCGACAAATCACGAGTTGCTGTCAATAATGGATTTAATTCTGTCTCTTTGAAATATTTCGTATTGTGATGATTTTCATTGATATCACTGACTTCCGCTTCATTACGGCCATATACGATCACATCTTGTTGATTATCTGCCAATACTTGTCCTAAGGCTGTTCCCCAACTACCACTACCTATAATAACTGTTCGCATATCTACCTCTTATGTTCTAGCACGTGCCAAAATCTTGATGGGCGTGCCTGTAAACAAAAATGCTTCCCGCAATTTGTTTTCAATATATCGTTGATAACTAAAGTGCAATAATTCTGGATCATTCACAAACAAAACAATGGTTGGTGGTTCGACTGCGACTTGTGAGGCATAATAAATCTTCAGCTGACGGCCATTATGCGGCTTAGGTGGATTTAACATCTGCGCATCTAAGATGACATCATTCAATACATTGGTAGGGATCCTTAAGCAGCAAGCATCATGCACTTCATTGATCAAAGGAAGTAATTGATTGACCTTGCTATGGGTCTTTGCTGAAACAAAGACAATGGGAGCATAATCCAAATACAAAAATTGATTGCGAATCTTCGTTTCAATTTCGTGCATGGTTTTCTCGTTTTTATCGACCGTATCCCATTTATTATAGACAATAATGACACCTTTTCCTGCATCATGAGCCAATCCAGCCACGTGTTTATCTTGTTCTCGAATGCCTTTTTCGCCATCAATCAAGAATAAAGCCACATCCGAACGATCGATGGCTTGTAAAGCACGTAATAAAGAATATTTTTCGATATTTTCATAAATCTTACCGCGCTTGCGAATACCCGCTGTATCAATGATGATATACTCTTGACCATCATATTTAAAAGGTGTATCGATGGCATCTCGCGTCGTTCCTTCGACATTGGATACAATGACACGTTGTTCTTGTAATATAGCATTGACCAAAGAACTCTTGCCAACATTGGGCTGACCAATAACACAAAAAGAAGTGATTCCATCATAGGAACGCATTTGCTTTTCGGGCAATAATTCCATAATTTTATCTAAGAGATCCCCAATCCCAATGCCATGGGCTCCCGATAAGACCATTGGATCACCCAGGCCCAATTGATAAAAATCATATTGCATCATCTGCAGGGTTTCATTATCCGATTTATTCACAGCTAAGATCACTGGTTTTTGGGCTTTTTGTAGCTTTCTTGCAATCAAAGCATCATCCGAGGTCACACCTTCTTTAGCGCTTGTTAAAAATACGATCACATCGGCTTCTTCAATCGCAATATCCACTTGCATATTGATTTCATCACCGAATGCCTGATTCTCTAATTGAATACCGCCGGTATCAATCAAACGAAATGATTGTGTCAACCATTCCACTTCACCATAGATACGATCACGAGTTACCCCCGGTGTATCATCGACAATGCTTTTTCGTTGACCAATCAAGCGATTAAAAACCGTTGATTTTCCCACATTGGGACGACCAACAATGGCGACTGTTCCACGTAACATAGCGAATCTCCTTTCTATTTATCGATTGGTATCAATTGTAAGATTGCTTCAACAACTTGTTGAATATTCATCTGTGAAGTATCAATTTCCGTTGCATCGTCTGCTTTTTTCAGTGGACCAATGGTTCGATGGCTATCTTGATAATCTCTTTGTTCAATATCATGTAAGATCTCATCATAATTGGCATCAATGCCTTGACTTCTATATTCTTTATATCGACGATCTGCACGAGCAGATGGACTGGCTGACATAAAAATTTTCACTTCGGCATCTGGTAATACCACGGTACAAATGTCACGACCATCCAAAATATATCCTTTTTCTTTGGCTATTTCTTGTTGTAAGGCAACCATTTTTTTACGAACGGGTTCTAAAGCAGCCACTTTCGAAGTTGCCATGGAAATTTCATTGGTACGAATCGCCTTCGAAACATCCATATCATTTAAATACACTTTTTTGTGATCAAAACGAATATGAATGTCAGCTAAAGCCTGATTGAGAGCATCTGGATCGTGGATATCCACTTGATGTGAAACCAAGTAATAAGCAACACAACGATACATAGCACCCGTATCCAAATGAATCATATGTAGTTTTTCAGCAACAATATCAGCAATTGTACTTTTTCCTACACCACTGGTTCCATCAATCGCAATATTTATTTTTTGATCCATGTTAAGCACCTAAATTTTTCATCATCATATAGGTTGCTCCAATGGCAATCGCCAACAAAATAACAAGAATAATCAATACTACATTCAAGATCGCACCGGTACGATTTTTCGCTTTTGGTTTTGGCTCCTTAACCGGCATTTGTTTCTTGGCCTTTTTCTTCTTTTTAGCTTTCTTTGGCTTTTGTTTTGGCTTTTCTATCGGTTTTTCCTCAACCGCAACAGAATCTGAAACTTCTTCTGGACGGGTAATGGTTTCTTCATCCTCTTCATAAGCATCTGAACTATCTAGATCGTCATCATCAAAATCAAAATCATCATGTGTCAATACGATCTTTTCTTTGGTTGTTTCTTTGACGGTTTCTGGTTTGGGTTCTTCGATTGGTGTATCTACCACAGGATGTACAGGCAATGGCTCATCACGCATAGGTAAAATATCGGTACCATCTTCATAGTCAACTGTATTTTGTTTTGGTTTTTCATCGACCTTTTCCTGAATCTTTGAAATAGGTAGTTCCATGGTCGATCCCAGCTCTTCTTCTTGTTGCTCCATGGGCATAAAATGTTCATTTCGATGCATGGCTTGCGTACCATCCAATTGTTTTAAGATATTGATTTGGGTATCATCCGATACCGTATTGCCATTTTCAATATTGTATTGTTTGACCTCATCAAACAAATGATCCATCACTGGACTGGTTGGTAATTCTTGTGTGACCGTATGCAAATTTTCTTCTCTTTTTCTTTGTGGTTGATCTGCATGCGATAAGGTTTGATTGGCCGAAGCAACACGACTCAATCGTTCTAAATTTTTATTTGTCGAAGGTTGTTGCGTTTGTGTCGTTTCACGATCTAACGATTCCCGCAATCCTTGATAACGTTTCATTCTTGAATATTTAGCCATAATGACCTCCCGATTTCATCCTATTAATTATACGAAAAAAATAACTATATATAAAGGAAAAAAGCCTTTTTTCAAGGCTTCTAGCGAACAGTCGTTCCTTCTACGATTGGTGCATATTGCATCGCAACCGATTTCATTCCCGCATGTGCATTGATGACTGGTGATAAAACATCTTCTTGCCAAACGGCCGTTGGAAAATACTTTTTCAACTCTTGTCGAGCCACTTCTTTTCCTTCAGGATTGCGTGAATCCATCAAAAAGAAAACATACTTATCCGGATCATCCACATCTTCGCAACAAAACTTAACAGCTGTCTTGACCGATTTTGTCATCGTTCGAACTTTCGCTCGCATTCCTACTTTTCCTTGGGTGCGATACGAAACTTCACAAATCGGTTTGATTTGCAGCATACCCGCAAATTTCGCTGCAAACGGTGTCAAACGACCACCCTTAGCTAAATGATTCAGATCATAGGGTTCTAAATATCCTTTGGATTTTTCGATGGAAACATTTAAACGACGCACGATCTCATCAGGATCTACCCCTTTTTCAACAAGCTCTCTGGCAGCTTTCGCCCAATATCCCTCAACCGCTAATGTTGTATAGGTATCCATCGTATGTACTTTTATACCATATTCACGTCCTGTGGATTCAACCAAAGCACGAGTCCCAGATAGTCCTGGTGACATATGAACAGCAACAACATCCGTGACACCATCTTTGACATATTGTTCAAATAAAGCGCGGGCACGAGCTGGTTTTGGCTGACTTGTCATCGCATACGCTCCCGTATCCATGATATCAAATAAGCCTTCTGTCGTGATATCGATACCATCATCATAGGTTTTGTCCCCTATGTATATTTGCATAGGCAAAATATCAATATCATATTGTTTTCCTTGTTCCTGTGTCAAACAGCCGCCACTTTCGGTTACAACGCGAACTTTCATACTTCTTCTTTCCCTTCTTTATTTTCATGATCACTTTTTTTATGTGCACATACATAAATAATTCCACCAACGAAACCACCTAAAGTGTTATAGAAGATATCAGATAACTGAAATGAGCCCAATTTCAATAATAGCTGTAAAAATTCAATACATATAGAAAACAAAAAAGAATATGTGATGGAATGAACTAAGATCCAACGAGCCTTATATTCTTTCATTTGGGAGATCATCCAAAAATATAAAATCGTAAATGGAATAAACAAAATAAAGTTTTCAATACCTTCTGTTTGGATATGACCTTCACTATCATACAAGCTCCAAATACCCAATACATTATTCAATGGATCGACCCATAATTGTCGACATAATAAGGTACGGAATAAGATCATAGCACAATAAAAAGCAAAATAGAAAACATACCGATAACTTTTATGTTTTTGAAAATTGGTTAAGAAAATCTTAATTGCTCGTTTGAATCCCCCGTTTTGTTGAGCAAACATATATAAAAACATAAATAAAAAAGCAAATACCAATGCACTGAAAAATTCTTGGTATAAACTTGCCAAAACATTGGTAAGAACATTACTAAAAATTTGCATTCTATATCCCCCGTGGTGCTATCTTATCATTATTTACATCAAAAAAAAAGAGGTCATGCATGACCTCAATTATTTTGCACGACCCGAATACTTACCATCTGATGTATTGATGACGATCATTTCATCTTGATTGATAAACAAAGGCACTTTTACTTGTAAGCCTGTTTCCAAAACCGCATTTTTCAATGCAGATGTAGCTGTATCACCTTTGACAGCAGGTTCAGCTTCCACAACTTGTAAGGTTACTTTATCTGGTAATTGAACCCCTAAGATCTCCCCTTCATAACTTGTGATATTGACGATATCTTCTGGTTTCATGAATTGACGCTCCCAAGTTAAACGATCCTTTGGAATTTCAATTTGATCATAGGTTTCATTGTCCATGAAGACCAAAGAATCTTCTGTATCATATAAATATTGCATCTCGCGCTTTTCGATTTCGGCTGGTTGTACCTTTTCGCCACCACCCCAAGATAATTCAACATTGCTGCCAGTACGTAAATTACGTACCTTTGCCTTAACGACCATTGCACTACGAGCTGTTTTGTTTTGAGATGTATCTAATACAACATAAATGTCATTATCTACCGCAATTGTTTGTCCGGGTTTCAAATCATTTGAACTAATCATATTCTTTTCTCCTTAACCTTTTCCATTGTATAAAATACGTTTTATTTGTCAACTCAAACCTTTCATGCAAAGTAAAAGACGTCCAAAGACGTCTTTTACAATACCGAAAGGAATCGATATGAATAAATATCCCACATACGTTAAGGAAGGATGCGTCGCATGTGAGCATTTGAGATTGAGCCTGATCTCAAACTTTATCCATTCACATAATACATTATTTTTTAAAAAATGTAAACACTTACACTAGAAATAAATAAAATATACTTAAAGAATCATAGGCGGAATGCTACAGCTGCCGCTTCTTCGGTTGCCTTGTTGGCTTGTCCAGCTTGTGAAGCATCACCAATCACATAAACTTCTGGACATAGATCTTTTATCTCGGCTTCCAGTGGATTATAGGATTTGGATCCCATCGCAATGATGATACTATCAAAGCCAGTCGCTTCTTTTTCTTTATGATCCTGTTCATAGACAAGGCCATCCTTTGTGAACTTTTTAATGGTAGCTCCTAAAATATAGGCGGTATCATTGGAATCAAGACGTGCTTTTAAGTGTGTGCCCACACCTAATACACCATAATTGATGGTAGGAATCTGATCGATGATGGTACTATGACGACCGGCCCGCTCTCTTAAGAAATCGGCACATTCCAATCCAACCAAACCACCACCGACGATCAATACATTGTGACCGACACGAACTTTACCCTCAATGACATCATTGGCCATAAAGACATGTTCACCATCAATGCCTTCAATTGGTGGTTTTGACTGTTTTGCACCTGTCGCTAACACAACCGCATCAGGATGTAAATCGGCAATCAATTCTTTTGTAGCTGTGGTATTGGTCATATATTCAACGCCTTGTTTCTTTCCTTCTTGGATCCAGAAACGCAATGGATTGGCCAATAAAGATTTAGCTGGTGGCAATGCGGCAATGCGGAATTGACCACCCAATTTTTCTTGTGCTTCAATGACCTTCACTTGATGTCCTTTTTTGCTGGCAACATAGGCTGTATACAAGCCAGCTGGACCAGAACCAACCACAACCACATTTTTCGGATGATCCACTGGATCAAATGTATATTCTGCTTCATGTCCTACACGTGGATTGACCAAACAACAAGCTTGTAAATGATTGGGATCCGTCATATATCCCATACAAGATTGTAAACAGTTGATACAAGGAGAAATTTCAGATATTCTTCCCTCCTTCGTTTTATTCGGAAATTCAGGGTCAGCTAAAGATTGTCTGGAGATGGATACAAAATCGGCTTTGCCTGTTTCCAAGATATCTTCGGCAATTTCTGGGGTATTGATACGATCAATCGCAATCACCGGAATATGTACACTTTCACGAATGGCTTTGGCATTGTTTGCATTAAATCCCATCGGTTCATCTTCTGGTGCGGACATCCAATCCAAAGATGCATAGGTACAAATTGTCACTTCGATGGCATCATATCCAGCTTCCTCGAAATATTTCGCAAAGATCTTGGTATCGGAAATCGTCATTCCTCCAGGTACTTTTTCTTCACCCGACAATTTTATGATGACAGGATAGTCGTCTCCACATTTGCGTTTGACATCCTTGCAGATTTCACACGCAAAACGAGCACGGTTTTCTAAACTACCACCAAATTCATCAAATCGTCGATTGGTAAATTGAGATAAAAATTGCTGGACTAAATAGCCATGGCCAGCATGAACTTCCACACCATCAAAGCCTGCTTTTTTTGCTCGCAAAGCAGCATCACCAAACATATGGATATTATCCCAAACTTCTTCTGTCGTGAGTTCATGGGGCACTTCATCAAAGATTGGACAAGCTAATGGAGAAGGGGCAGATACTTCATGTCCTAATATGGTTTTTGTATATTGTCTTCCTGGTTGATGCAATTGTGGAAATACACAAGCTCCCTGCTGATGGATCGCATCGGTGACTTCCTTCCAAGCTGCAATATGCTTATCATCACCTAACGAAGGCTCAAATGGTGTACAAAATTCACTATCTTGTACACGTGTGACCTCAGTGATGATCAAACCATATCCCCCTTTGGCACGTGCTTCATAATAGGCTTTTGTTCGTGCAGTCGGGGTACCACCCAATTCAGCAAAACCAACACCCATGGCTCCCATCACAAAACGGTTTTTCAACTGTAAAGAACCAATTTGACCGGGTTCAAATAATTTGTCAAAATTCATTTTTATACCTCCTGTTGATTGAACTATACCTATTTTAATATTCTTGTTATTTTTTTCACATGTTAAAACAAACGAATTGTTCTATAATATTTGTGCAATTTGCACAAACGAAAGGAATAAAATTCTATGCTCGAAAAAGAAAAGATTGCCTTATTTGATATGGTGACTGCCGATTTAAGTTTTTCTTCTTTGATTGAAAATATTCAAAAAAAGATATTTGATAATCCCATCATGATCACAAATACCTATTTTAAAGTGATTGCCATGAGCACCGATACCGATTTTAATGACGATGTCTGGAATTATGCGAAAAAGTATCATTGCTGTTCAAAAGAATCCATTCTTTCCTTTCGAGAAGATTCTGCATCCAAACGATTGTTTTCTCAAAACAAATCCTTTTTATATAAAACAAATCTAGGAAAGAACATTCCACGGATCTTAGGTCGGATAGCTAAAAATGATGTTGTATATGGCTATATTATTATTTTTGAGATCAATCATAAACTGGAAGACATCGATATACAAAAATCAAATTTGGTATGCAAGGTCTTGAGCCCTCTGCTTGCCAACAAAACAACGAACGATTCCATTTACAATTCACGTAGAGAATACTTTTATTTGAACTTATTGCATATCAACGAAAACAATAAATTAGAGATTGAAAATGAGATTCTTCAATTTCAATGGGATTTTAAAAGTTATTTTCAAGTGTTATCCATCATTTGTCCAACGGATAAAAGCCACTATATTTATTTAAGCAATGAAATCAATAAGATTGCACAAGATGTCACTTCTTTTATCTATGCAGATCAGATTTTGACCGTGCTTAATTTTAATGATGAAAATATAAAAAACACGTACATAAAACAAATTCAACAACTTCTGATCGACTTTCCAGTAAAAATCGGAATCAGTCGAACCTTTTATGATTTATCCGAGCTCAAAGTATATTTTCATCAAGCCCTACGTGCTCGAGAACTTGGTGTATTGATCCATAAAAATGAAATCCTGTATCCATTTTATCAATATGAATATTATGATATGATCGCACATTATCCATCAAAAGAATGGCCTTCTTTGATATGTAACGAATATCATTTATTAAAAACATATGATACGGTTAATCACACACAACTCCTACAAACTTGTATTACCTATTTTTTAACTGGATCCAAGGTATCAAAAGCCGCACAAGAATTGGGAATTCATAGAAATACTTTGTTATATCGTTTATCCACGATTGAAGAAATCATCCATAAAAACAGCAGTGATGTTAAAATATTGGATCTAATTTATCATTCCCGTTTGATCGATCAACTGATGCAAGTTCAGGATAGCAGCATCTATGACCCGGATTCTTAGAAAGTTTCAAAAAAAAAGAAGTAGAGGAAAAATTCCTCTACTCCGTTTCAATCAATCCATAATCGCCATCTTTACGTTTATAGACAACCGCTATCTTTTCTGTTTCATCATCGGTATAAATGAAGAAATCATGTCCTAACAATTCCATTTTCATGATGGCTTCATCCAAGCTCATTTCTTGCGGTTCAATGGATTTTGTTTTGACAACTTCATCAATATCATCTCCTGCAGATTCTTCTTCATCAAGGAATGCCTCTGCTAAAGATAATCGATTCTTTCTTTGCAGACGTGTTTTTTGACGACGAATCTGATCTTCTAGTTTGTCAATGGCTAAATCAATGGCAGCATACAAATCATCATCTACAACTTCAGCACGTAATATTGCATATTTTGTTGGAATCGTGACCTCGATTTTCTGGCCAACCGGATAGGTCCGAATCAACACTTTGGCAGTGACGTTATCGTCGATCAAGAAATACTTCGTCAAGTGATCCAGCTTTTTGTTGACCTTTTCGGCAATAGCCGGTGTAACCTTCACGTTTTTTCCCACAATATTAACTTTCATAATAACACCTCCCAAAGTTGTTATTGTTTCTATAAAAAGTATACCATATTTCATTGGGTATGACTACATTCTAGCTTCCCAAGCTTAATCCAACGTTAAACCCTTGCATCTTTCATCTTTTTATTTCGTACTAGATTCATTCCATCATAGTTGCTATAGTGGAATAGCTAAAAACTTATGGTCTTATCTGTTATTGGATCCAATCATCCATATAAAGAGCAATAAAAGGAGGACATCATGAACAATCCGTATCCCTATTCCGATGACAATAAGCGTTACCAAACGATGAATTATTACTTTAAACATGCCTATCGACATAAAGTAGCCAAAGTTCCCTTAAATGCAGGATTTACCTGTCCCAATCGAGATGGTACAAAAGGAATGGGTGGTTGTACGTTTTGTTCGGCTTTGGGTTCTGGAGACAGTATTCTTCATTTTCAAGATACTCTTTCGATTCAATACCAAACGGGTCTAGAGCGCATGCGACAAAAATGGCCCCATTGTTTAGGTTTTGCCTATTTCCAATCCTTTTCCAATACGTATGCACCATTGGATGTTTTACGATCCATCTATGATCCATTTTTTAATGATCCGACGGTGACAGGTGTAGCCGTCGCCACACGAGCCGACTGTTTGGAACCCGATGTACTGGATTATCTCGCTAAACAAGCTTCAAAAAAAGAAGTCTGGATCGAATTGGGCTTACAAACCATTCATGAAAAAACTATGAAACATCTCAATCGTTGTCATGGTACACAAATTGTCTGGGATCAACTAGCAAAGATTCGGCATACACCCATCAAAACATGTGTCCATTTAATGAATTCGTTACCTGGTGAATCCAAAGAAGATATGATTGACAGTGCCACAGCCGTTGCTGCTCATCATCCCGATGCGATCAAGATCCATATGTTACATCTATTAAAAGGAACCCAATTAGCCAAAGAATATGAAATCCATCCCTTTCCGATTCTTTCTTTAGAAGACTATGTAGATATTGTAGTATCGCAATTGGAAGTCTTACCACCCGATATGATCATTGAACGATTAACAGGTGATGGCTTAGCCGATGAATTGATCCTGCCCACTTGGACAATAAAAAAGACCATCGTTCTCAATGAAATTGATAAACGAATGGCCCGTTTGGATACTTATCAAGGTAAATATTATTGTAGTTCCAAGCAATAGTAACGTTTCTTTCCTCGGCGAATGATCACACAACCATCCACATAGGCATCTTTCGAAGAAATGATGGCATGCACATCTTGTACTTTGACACCATTGACACTGATGGAATTTCCTTTGATCCATTCACGTGCTTCTCGTTTGGAAGAAGCAATATGTGTATTGACCAAAACATCTTCTAAGATTTGGTTATCTGGACAAGATGTTTTTTCCATATTCTTGACTGCATCATGACGTTCGGATGTATCCAAATCCGCCAATTTTCCTCGGAATAAAGCATTGGTAATCTTTAATGCCGAATCCAAAGCTTCTTGACCATGCAGATCACGGACAACTTCACTGGCTAAGGCTTTTTGTGCTTCTCGTTTATGAGGTGCTTCTTTTAAGGATACTTCTAAGGCATCAATTTCTTCTTTGGTAAGGAAGGTCAATTTCTTTAAATATTCAATAACCTTGGCATCTTCCGTATTAAACAAGAATTGGTATAAATCATATGGACTGGTTTTTTCTGGATCCAACCAAACCGTTCCCGTTTCACTCTTACCAAACTTCGTTCCATCGGCTTTGGTGATCAAAGGCATTGTCAAACCATACGCTTTGGCATCGGCTCCGCATTTTTTACGAATCAATTCCAAACCGGATGTAATATTGCCCCATTGATCTTGTCCACCAATCTGTAAGGTACAATTCTTCGTTTTGTATAATGTATAGAAGTCTAATGACTGCAAGATCATATACGAGAATTCCGTATAAGAAATACCCGATTCCAAACGTTTTTTAACGGTTTCTTTATTCAACATATAGGTGATATTGAATAGTTTTCCATAATCACGTAAAAAATCAATGATTGTAACATCTTTGGTCCAATCCAAGTTATTGACCATCTCAAAACCAAACAATTTTTGAATCTGATCATGGAGGGCATCAAAGTTGTGCTTTAGAACTTCCGGGGTCAACATTTGTCGCTCGCCGGTTGCTTTTGGATCCCCAATAAAACCTGTCGCACCACCCACTAACATAATGGGATGATGGCCATGTTGCTGCAAACGTTTTGCCATTAATAAGCTTGAATAATGACCAATATGCAAACTATCGGCTGTTGGATCGGTACCAATATAGAATGTCACCTTTTCATTGTTGATGACATCTTTAACTTCAGGACTTGTGACATTATCAATCAAGCCACGCCATTCTAATTCTTCAAAAAGTTCCATGTCTGTCTCCTTCTCATAAAAAAAGAACATATCATCCAAGGGACGAAATGTTCGTGTTACCACCCTAATTTATCTAAAGATCACTCTTTAGACCTTCGTGACTGTTTCCAGTTCATCCTTTAATGCAGGATATACAAGCAGCTCCCAAGCTGTATTCCATAGCCGATAGACAGTTTTTCACCAACCAACTGTTCTCTAAACTATCCTTTCTATGCCTTGTCTTGTTCTTTGCCTTGGTTGCATCATAACATATTCATTCTCACAAACGCAAACACTTTTCTATTTCGGTATAGATTTTATATATGAAACATCTAAAAAAATTTAATATTCTTTTTAAACGTTATTTCATCGTATAATAGGAAAATAGAAAGAAGGAAATATATGTCGATCATTGATATTTTAAATAATAATAAAGTAACCATTTCTTTTGAGGTCTTCCCTCCCAAAAAAGAAACCAATTTTGATGAAGTAGAAAAAGCAGCCCGTCAAATTGCGGATTTGCATCCAAACTTCATGTCGGTAACCTATGGAGCTGGTGGCACCAATAATAAAAACACCGCCCACTTAGCGGCAGATATCCAAAATAAGACATCTACCCCTGTACTCGCTCACTTAACTTGTGTGTCTTCGACAAAAGAACAAGTGGCATCCGTCATCCATACCTATGAAGATTTAGGCATTGACAGTATCATGGCTTTACGTGGCGACCTACCAAAAGACGGTAAAGTGAGTTCCGATTATACCCATGCGATTGACTTGATTCGTGATATCAAAGCAATCAATCCCAACCTATGCATTGGCGGCGCTTGTTATCCAGAAGGTCATGTGGAATGTGAAAGACAATCCGAAGACATTCAACATTTAAAAGAAAAAGTGGATGCTGGTTTGGATTTTTTAACAACGCAAATGTTTTTTGATAATGATACTTTCTACAATTTTATGTTTAAGATTCGTGAAGCCGGTATTACCGTTCCCGTGTTAGCGGGTATCATGCCTATTACGAAAAAGCGCCAAGTTGCTCGCAGTGTGGCTTTGAGTGGTGCAACCATCCCACATAAATTCCGTCGTATGGTCGATCGTTTTGGCGATAGTGAAGAAACCATGAAACAAGCAGGTATCATTTATGCTTCCGAACAAATTATTGATTTGATTTCCAATGGAATCAATCATATCCATGTATATTCTATGAATCGTCCCGATATTGCTGCTGGTATCATTCAGAATTTGTCTTCTATTATTGATTATGATCGAATTAAAGAATAGTGAAATCCAACGATATCTTGGCTATCAAAAAATCCAACCCGATAAACAAATCAATACGTTGATCGAACGTTGCAAAAAAAACGTCATTCACCGTTCCACGCCAAGAAAAAGCGTCCGTGTCTTCCCGCTTATTTTTCAAGAAGACACATTAGTTATTGAAACCATGCATATCCAATCGAAAAGTTTGTATCGAAATTTAGCTGGATGTGACAAAGTGTGTCTAATGGGCGTGACCATTGGTCCTGCCATTGATCAATTGATTCGGCGAGCAGAAATTTCCCATATGGTAGAAGTTGCGATTTACCAAGCCATTGGAGCTGCCTATGCAGAAGCCTGGGCCGATACGGTCAATCAAGAAATCAAAGAAACCATGTTAGGTCAAGGCTATTATTGTCGCCCTCGATTTTCACCTGGATATGGCGATTTTGATTTAAGTTTTCAAACCCAATTCAGCCAATTATTAGATTTACCTCATACAACTGGTATAACGCTGACCGATACCTTATTGATGATGCCATCGAAATCTGTAACTGCATTGATTGGTTGTTCAACCAAAGAAGAACCTTGTATCTTGGCTGGCTGTGAAGTCTGTGAGAAAACCAATTGTTCGTTTAGGAGGAATACACAATGAAAACATTTTTGGATCGTTTAGGAAAAGAATGGCTCTTTTGTGATGGAGCGACGGGTACGATGCTGCAAGCTATGGGACTGGCAAGCGGCGAACTACCAGAAACATGGAATTTGACCCATCCCGATGAAGTCCAATCGTATATGGAAGCGTATTTAAAAGCCGGTTCAACCATCATCAACACAAACACATTTGGATTGAATCGAATCAAATTTGGAAAGGATACGCAAAGGATTGCCAAAAAAGCCGTAGAAATTGCGAAAGCAGCACGTGATGCAATCAATCCCGATGCCTTTGTTGCTTTAGATATTGGTCCTACGGGTAAATTATTAGCACCCATGGGTGATCTTGCGTTTGAAGAAGCTGTCTCTATTTTTGGTGAAGTCATTCAAGCCGGGGCACAAGCCGGAGCCGATTTGGTTTTGATTGAAACAATGAATGATAGCTATGAATCCAAAGCCGCTGTATTGGCAGCCAAAGAAAATTGTGATCTTCCTGTATGTATCACCAACACCTATGATGAAAGTGGAACGTTGATGACCGGTGCAACCGTTGAATCCATGGTTGCCATGTTAGAAGGTTTAGGCGTGGATGCCCTAGGCGTCAATTGCGGGGTAGGCCCTATTCAAATGAAAGGTGTCATTCAACGTTTAATTGATGCTTCTTCTTTACCTATCATTGTGAATCCCAATGCAGGCTTACCATCGCAGATTCATGGTCGTACCGTCTATGATCTAAAAGCGGAAATGTTTGCTTCAACGATGGCCGAAATTGCCGATATGGGTGTACAAGTTATGGGTGGTTGTTGTGGTACGACTCCAGAATATATTGAACGCATGATCCATATGGTCAAACAGAAACCATTCCAAACAAACACAAAGAAAAATCGCAGTGTGATTTCTTCGGGTTCGCAAGTCGTAGAAATTGGACCGAAACCAGTTATCATTGGTGAACGTATCAATCCAACCGGAAAGAAACGTTTTAAACAGGCTTTACGTGATCATGATATCAACTACATTTTAGGCGTTGGCTTAAAACAAGAAGAAGATGGCGCTATGGTCTTGGATGTCAATGTGGGTCTTCCCGATATTGATGAACCCAGAATGATGTGTGAAGTCATGACCAATCTTCAAAGCATTACTTCCCTTCCTCTACAAATTGATACGTCGGATCCGATTGCTTTAGAAAAGGCTTTACGTTTATATAATGGCAAGCCAATGATCAATTCTGTGAATGGAAAGCAAGAAAACATGGATGTAATTTTTCCTTTGGTGAAAAAATATGGCGGTGTAATCGTTGGTTTATGTTTGGATGAACAAGGCATTCCCGAAACAGCACAGGATCGATATGAAGTAGCACAAAAAATTGTAAATACAGCAGCTACTTATGGAATCGAAAAAAAGGATATCGTATTGGATGCGTTGGCTATGACCATTTCTTCCAATACGGCCAGTGCCAAAATTACCTTAGATACGATTCGTATGATCACGGAACAACTGCATTGTCATAGTATTTTAGGTGTTTCCAATATTTCATTTGGTTTACCACATCGCGAAATCATCAACTCGCATTTTTTGACCATGGCCATCAACAACGGTCTATCTTGTGCCATTATCAATCCGGGCAATGAAAGTATGATGCGTGCGTATCGTGCGAGTTGTGCCCTATCAAATATGGATCCACAATGTATGGATTATATTTCTACCTATGCAGATGTCCCGGATGAAAAGATAGAAACGATCCATTCGGCTAAAAAAACAAAACAGAATGTTGAAGAAACGTTATCCAGTGCGGTTCAACATGGTTTGGTTGAACAAGCCAAAATCTTATGTGAAAAAGAAATCCAAACTAAAAATGGATTGGATATCATTGATCAAGAATTGATTCCGGCCTTGGATATTGTGGGACAAGGATTTGAAAAGAAAACCATCTTTTTGCCACAGTTGTTGATGAGTGCGGATGCCGCAAAAGCCGCGTTTGAAGTCATCAAGCAATCGATGGTGGATACCCCGCAAAAAATTAAGGGACGAATTATTTTGGCAACGGTCAAAGGCGATATTCATGATATTGGCAAAAACATTGTGAAAGTCATGTTGGAAAATTATGGCTATCAAGTCATTGATCTTGGTAAAGATGTAGACCCGGAAGTCATTGTTGATACAGCGATTAAAGAAAACATTTCTTTGGTTGGTTTAAGTGCTTTAATGACAACAACGGTTGTCAGCATGGAACAAACCATCCAATTGCTTCATGAAAAGAAACCCGATACCAAAGTCATGGTGGGTGGTGCTGTCATGACCCAAGAATATGCGGATGCGATTGGTGCAGATTATTATGGTAAAGATGCCATGGAAAGTGTCCGTTATGCCAATTCTCTCTTTGGATAATAAAAGGCAGAAATGAGTTTTACGCTCGTTTCTGCTTTTTTAGGTGCTTTAAATTATAGCGAGGTATGATCCAAAATCATATTTAAACTTGGCGAGGTAATCAACCCCGTCAGGAATTTAAAGGTGGGGGGGGTCAACCCCGCTATTATTTAATATATCCTTTTTTATTGTTTGATTAAAAAATGATCCATGACTTTACAGACAGGCTTATACAATAAGAAGACCATCCAAAAATTGCTGATGCCATGAAGAATATCGAAAGGAATGCCGCTGATCCACCAAGAAATCATCATATTGAAACCACCAATAAAGAAATAGACAAGTGCACACATGGCGCCAAAGAACAGGCCAAAAGCGGCGGCAAGGATACTAAACGTAATGGTAGAATCCCAGCGTTTGAGTTTCATGACCAAAAAAACAAGAAAGGGCCAAATGTAGAGGTACATAAAGACCCATACATTAAAGCCCCAAATCATTGTTTCTAGAAGAATGTAGACCGCTACGATCAATAATGTCTTCCATCCAAAATAAAGCGTGTAAACAATCAACAACAAGGTTACAGGCTCTACATTCGGAATGGCTGCCATCGCCATCTTGGAAGTTTCTAAGATAGCGGTCAGCAATGCCATCAAAACCAATGTATGTGTATCCCAATTAGTTGCCTTTTTCATAAACAAGACGGAATTTATCGTTCTTCTTTACGGTTTGGGAATCCACACCATTTTGACCATATTTACCATTGACATAAATAGACCAATAAGCCTTATCTTTATTATAATCAGCTTTTAAGCCATTGACCGTGGTGATATACGTTCCGTATTCACTCTTGGTTCCTTTGATGGAGAATTCATCGGAATTTTTATCCAATTCCTTCAAGGCCGCTCCTAGATATTTCTTATCTGTAGATGCTTCATATGTCTTTTTGTTTCCTTTATCATCCACAACCGTTACCGTATATTCTTTGGAACCCACCATTGTGGTTGGTTGATTGGCTTTGTAGATACCAAAGAAGACAGCGGCGATAACGACTAACGCAATAATAAGACCAATTATTTTTTTACGTTTCATTCTATCGCCTACTTAGCAACAATGTTGACAACTTTACCTTTGACAACAATGATCTTCTTGATTTCTTTGCCTTCCAATTGTCGTTGTACATTCTGCAATGCCAAAGCTCCATCTTGTAACGATTGATCATCACTGCCTACTGGCATTTCAAATTTACCACGTACTTTACCATTGACTTGGGCAATAACAGTAACGGATTTTTCAACCAACTTCGATTCATCATAGGTTGGCCATGGTTCATACGCAATGGTATCTTTATGACCAAATACGGTTGCCCATAATTCTTCACCTAGATGTGGTGCAAAACAACTGAACATCTTCACAAAACCTTCGGCATATTCACGAGGAATGGATTTGGCTTTATAGGCATCATTGATGAAAACCATCATTTGTGAGATAGCGGTATTAAAACGCAATGCATCGATATCATGACTGACTTTCTTAACGGTTGCGTTGTAGCTCTTATCTAGAGCACCATCGTTTGTATCGGTGATATTGGCAACTTCCGTAAAGAAACGATTGACACGTTCCAACCATTTACGTGTACCATCTAGACCTGTTGTTGACCAAGGTAAAGCAGATTCCAAAGGTCCCATAAACATTTCATATACACGTAAGGCATCCGCACCATGAGATTTGACAATATCATCTGGATTAACGACATTGCCACGAGATTTACTCATCTTTTCACCATTGGATCCTAAAATCATACCTTGATGGAATAATTTTTGGAAAGGTTCTGGTGTAGGAACAACACCACAATCGTATAAAACTTTGTGCCAGAAACGAGAATACAATAAGTGCAATACAGCATGTTCAGCACCACCGACATATAAATCAACTGGTAACCAGTGTTTTAATAGTTTTGGATCTGCTAAAGCTTTATCATTATGTGGATCGATATAACGTAAATAATACCAGCAAGAACCAGCCCATTGTGGCATCGTATTGGTTTCACGTTTTCCTTTCACCCCATCGATTTCGACATTGACCCAATCGGTTAAATGTGCCAATGGACTTTCGCCATTATCGCTTGGTTGATAATTATTTGTAGCTGGTAATTCCAATGGCAATTCATCCAATTCAACAGCGCGTTGCGTACCATCTTCCATATTGATGATAGGAATTGGTTCTCCCCAATATCTTTGTCTAGAGAATAACCAATCACGAAGTTTATAGGTTGTTTTAGCTTCACCACAATGATGTTCTTCCAACCATGCCAACATCTTCTTAATGGCATCTTCTTTGTTCAAACCATCCAACCATTCGGAATTGATATGTACACCATCTTCGGTATAGGCTTCTTTAGAAATATCACCACCAGCCAATACTTGAATGATTGGTAAATCAAATTTTTTCGCAAATTCATAGTCACGTGTATCATGGGCAGGAACAGCCATGATAGCTCCGGTTCCATAGCTTGCCAATACATAATCCGAAATCCAGATTGGAATTTTCTTACCATTGACAGGATTGATGGCATAAGCCCCTGTAAATACACCCGTTTTGTCTTTATTTAAATCAGTACGTTCCAAATCGGATTTCGTTGCACAAATCTTTTTATAGGCATCAACGGCTTCTTTTTGTTCTGGTGTCGTGATTTCATCGACAAATGGATGTTCCGGAGACATAACACAATAGGTAGCTCCAAACAATGTATCACAACGAGTGGTGAAGACCGTAAATTCTTTGTCGTATCCATCAATTTTGAAAACGACATTAGCACCTTGTGATTTTCCAATCCAGTTCTTCTGCATTTCAATAGTTGATTGCGGCCAATCCAATAATTTCAAATCATCCAATAAACGTTCCGCATAGGCAGTGATTCTCAATACCCATTGACGCATTGGTTTACGAATGACTGGATATCCACCACGCTCACTTTTACCATCAATGACTTCTTCGTTCGCTAAGACGGCTTTTAATTCTGGACACCAGTTAACTGGAATTTCATCCACGTAGGCTAAACCTTTTTTATATAATTGCAAAAAGATCCATTGTGTCCATTTATAATAGGATGGATCGGACGTATTGACTTCACGATCCCAATCGTAACTAAATCCTAAGGATTGGATTTGGGTACGGAAATGATCGATATTTCGTTTCGTAAAGGTAGCCGGATGATGTCCTGTCTGGATGGCATATTGTTCAGCTGGCAAACCAAAGGCATCCCATCCCATTGGATGCAGAACATTATATCCTTCCATTCTTTTTTTACGAGCAATAATATCAGTTGCCGTATATCCTTCTGGATGACCTACATGTAAACCTTGGCCACTTGGATACGGAAACATATCCAATACATAATACTTTGGCTTAGAAAAATCAGATGTATCACATTTAAATGTTTTCTCATCTAACCATCTCTTTTGCCATTTTTTCTCAATTGTCTGATGATCGTACATTTTCTCCTCCTACAATAAAAAAACGCCCTTATCTAAGGACGTTTGAAACGCGGTACCACCTTAGTTATCAAATATAACATTTGATCACTCAACTCTTTTAACGCAAGAGAACGGATAACATTACTTATCAGCTCCTTAGCAAGTTCAAGGTCATTTCTTCCTGATTTTCACCAACCATCAAGTCTCTACAAACAAATGATACCTTTACTACTCTAATTCTTCGCCTATGCTTCGATTTTACCTTTTTTTTAAAACAGAGTCAATATCCATCGAAATGATTGCTTGATCATCATAATAAATCTTCATGGTCACGATACGATTGGCTTTGGCATAGGTACATTCCACATAGGTTTTATGATCGTGGAAGGAAACCGATATGCCATCAATAGACACATTCTTTTCATCCATTCGCGACGTTCCACAACGCAGAGCCATTTGGTTTTGACGTATCATGGCCTTAGCGTAAGATATACACGATAAATCAATCACATTTTGTTTTCCACATTGAACCAAAGCGACTTGCTGTAAAGTCTCTAAGGATAAAACACTCATTATTTGCATTAATAACACAAAACAAACCAATGCGATCCAGGTGCTATACCCATTCATAGATCTGATAGGTTTGTTTGTTTCCTTGCTGATCAATCGTAAGATAAATTCCCTTTTCTTGTTTCTGAAATGTTGCCCCATCAATATTCTCCATCCATATTTCATAGCCTGGTTGTTTGACCAAACGATGCTTATCATAACCGATTTGATAGGTTTCATGGTTCATATCAATAATCAATATACCTTCTTGTACATGGCAAGTGGCTAAAGCACAGCGTTGTCGTAACTGAAGGATAGCAACTTCTATCTGAATGGTTTGGCGAGATGTATACATATGATACACACTCAGAATCAAAACAAACGCCAACATACTTACTAATAGCGATACATACAAAGACAATAAAGCTTCAATCAGCGTAAAACCATTTCGTTTCGATTTCATCATCGATCCTGCTTTCTGCATTGGATTTGGCTAAACCCGCCATCATTACCACCAACAATACACAAATGGATACAATCAAAAAAGCCAAGAGAGCTTCGGCCAAAGTGAAACCATTTTTATTCAAGGCGACCACGTCCAGATCCCAATTGAAAAATCAAACGACTCGATGTTTTTCCTTGATAACAGGTAATGGTTAACGCATTCGAGATATTTCCTTTCGCATTGTAGTGATAGGTAGCCGACTCACAAGATACACTAGATGGATAACGAAGCGAATGTCCATCGAAAGAAACCGAATGATCCGACCAAATTACGGATACTTCCCGTTTTTCACGCATGGCTCTTTCTTGCATGAGGATGCTTTGATCCAACATTTGTTTCATAAACAAACGCAAACTCGGACGATAGGGTCTTACTTGTATGGCCAGGATACAAAAAATCATCAATACAAATAGAGTTTGGAGCATAGTAAATCCATTATTGGGCTTTCGCATCTCCATTCACGATCACCACCTGCTTGCCATTGGGACATGTATCTTGTCCTTTTTTGAGATAGCCACCCGAAATTAGATCCGATACAGAAGTCGGTGTTTTATCGTGATCAATTTCATACAATAGGATTTGCGAGTTCACAATATCCAATAAGGCATTACATCCTTTGGCACGAATAATTTTTTCTTTTTGCTGGATATTAGGTAAAGTAATCAATAAAAGAACCGCAACAATCAACATGACAATCATCATTTCTAATACCGTAAACGCATTTTTCTTTTTCATGCAACCTCCTAGAACGTCTGTAATAAATTTAACGGTAATAATAAAACTTGATAGAAAACCAATACCAAGATAGCCACACTGGTATAAGAAAACAATTGAACAAATAAAATATATTTTTTGATGTGTGCTTGTATGTCATATAATGTACGCGATTGATAGATGGGTAAAATATGTAGCAAATTGGAACTGTTCATTCCCAATTGAATACAACGCATAAATAATGGATCCTTTCCAAATTCGCTATTAAGTGCATCCAACAAGGATACCCCTTTTTCTAATTGCGATTGAATATGTATCGCATTGGTCTTGGTTGCTTTCATTTTGGTCATCGTTTGAATGCATACTTGAGTCGAACAACCATTTTCTAATAGAGCACACCATATTAAAGAAAACGAATAATAATCAATGGATCGAAACAAGGGCAATGTTTCGATTTTATTCTGTAGGAATGGAATCCAATGTCGACAAATAAAACCAAGAATCAATAAAAGTAACAGCACAAATAAAAAGGTATAGCCAATCTGAAGCGCACGGACCAATCCCATGGATGTAGAGGAGGAATCATAAGTCAACAAAGACGGTATGATCGTTTGTGAAAAGAAGAGAATGAGTCCATAGGAAAAAAGAAAGAGAAAGGTTGGGTAGGCCAGTGCGCGTAGAACTTTTGTCTTTAATTCAGATTGAACTGTATCTAAAGCATCCGTACAACGGATGGCTTTATCAAAAGGTAGTGATTGGCATAAAATATGTAAGGTTTGAAAATATGGTTCTTTGGTATTGACACACAACATGTCAACCAATGATTTTCCTTGAGCCAAACCAGCTAATATTTTTTTGTGTTCTTTAAAACTTAATTCAATCATGGTTACCGTATCCAAACCATGTTGATTCAATAACGCAAATTGTTTGATTTCATCCTTTGAGATCTTGTATGTCCAATTCGGCTTGTTTGTCAGTGATATCTCCTTGGATAAGAGCTTTGCGAATGGCTTGATCCAAAGTGATATGCGTCGGTGAATAGGCATCGTTTTCCAAGACATAGCGCAGTTCCTTTCCTGTCAGTAATTCATAAATACATTGTTTGGAAGAAGCAGAAGACATATATAATCGTTGGGCTAAGATGGCTGTTAGCGTTGTTTTTAACTCGTATTTGGCAATACCAAAATCCATCATACGTGAAATACTTTCTTTTCCATTTTTGGCATGTAACGTTGTAAAGACCATATGTCCCGTCAACGCCGCGCGTATGACCATCTTCGCTGTATAACTATTACGCGTTTCTCCAATCAAAATCACATCGGGATCGTGTCGTAATAATTCTTCGATTCCGCATTCATACGTAAATCCTTGAGATGGATTGATTTCCAATTGTAGATAGGATGGATCGTCAATTTCAATGGGATCTTCTAAGCTCACCACTTTATAACGTTTATTTAGAGCAATTTCATGTAGAATGGCATGCAAGGTAGTGGTCTTTCCTGAATTGGTGGGTCCTACACATAAAACCAAACCTTGACGAATGGTTGTTAATTGATGTAAGAACTGTCTTTGTGATACATCCAACGTTAAATCTTCAATTTTCAGATCCATTTGCGTATGAAGCAAGCGCAAAACACCTGTTTGGATATCGTGATTGTAGATGACACTGAATCGACAAAAAATATCATGATAGACAAATTGTCCACTTTGCGGTATCCATGGATTGGTTAAATCAAAACGAGCATGAAATTTCAAGAATTCAAAAAAAGCAGGTTTCCATACATTTTGATCAATATCTATTAATCCTTGCATCGTACGTAATTGAATATGTAACTGTCCATGACTACAAGTAAAATGAATATCACTGGCTCGTTTATCAAGGGCTAATTGAATCAATGCATCTAATAGTTCTTCCATGTACTCTAATACGGACAGAAAAAAAAGAAGTACAAAATATGTACTTCCATTATTCCATCATGGAATTCCATTGTTTTTCATGTTCCAGGGTCGATGCCGGTCCATGTCCAGGATATACGATATAGTTGATATAGAGTTTCTTTAGGGTATGAAGCGATTCATTCATTTGTGAATACGAACCAGTTGGCATGTCTACCCTTCCACAAGAACCCATAAATAGTGTATCTCCCGAAAACATATACTGATCAATCAAAAATACACAAGAACCTCGTGTATGTCCTGGTGTATGAAGAACTTCCAATTCAAAGGCACCAATTTTACATTTTGGCAGTGTTAGAGCCGTTGGTGAAACTTTGCATCGAAAAGGCATACCAAAGTAAGATGATACGTTCAATTTGTCATCATCAAAGAAATCAAATTCACTGGAATGCACATAAACAGGTACGGGATGTTTTTCTAAAATACTGGGAATTCCACCAATATGATCAAAATGTGCATGGGTCAATGCGATGGCATCCAATACGGCATTCTCAGATTTTAAAATGGCATCCAAATCATCAAATGGTCCACCCGGATCAATAACCAGTGCATGTCCTTCATTAATCAAAACATAGCAATTGGTATCGATGGGACCAAGCATACGTGTAATTACTTTCATAACGTTCACATATATAAAAAAGACCGAAAACGGTCTTTTTTATCTTTTCTCCTTATGTTCAGTCATTTTATTGCATTTTGGACAATATTTTTTGATTGTCATGCGATCAGGATGTTTCTTTTTATTACGAGTACCAATGTAGTTTTCTTCTCCACATACAGAACACTTAAAAGTAATACGATCTCTCATTCGTCTCACACCTTTCCACGTTAACGATAGAATTGTATCAAAATTGCTTTCATTGTGCAAGAACAATTCATCATACATTGAAAAAGTGGGTCGAACCCACTTTTTCATTCGAATCAAAACAATGATCATTCATCATCTTTTCTTCTTCGTTTTAGACTCAGCAATAATCCGGCAGCCGCTAACATCGCTGCAGCATACGTACCACCAAAGGACTCAACACCAGTATTTGTATTTTCCTTATTGACTTTTTTAGGTGTCAAGATCTTATCGGATGTATGTCCTGGAACGATGACTGGGTCATCGCCGGTCGATGTTTTTGCACTTGCGGTTACATCATTCACAACCGAACCTTTTACTTGATCCGCTTCTGTTACGATATAACTTGTTGTCCATGTCTTAGATTCACCTGGTTGTAAGGATTCAATCGACCAAGTATCCTTTGTGAGAGGATCTTCTACCTTAATATCACGCAACTCAACATTACCATCATTTTCGGCTTTAATACGGTATGTGATTGTTTCACCCTTCGTATAACCGTCTTTATTTTGTGGTGTGCTTGTTGTTGTTTTCGTTAAGGTCAGATGCGGCTGACTCTTTTCTGTTTCATTCGTTACTTCACCTGGAGTCACATCTGGTTTGTCGCCTGTTGAATCTTCGCCATCGGCCGTAGCCACATTGACAACTTCGCCTTTAGCTACATCTGCTTCTGTTACCTTGTATTGGGTATCGAACGACTGTGATTCACCTGGTTTTAATGTGCCAACATCCCAATGATCATCCGTTAATTCATCATCAACGGTTACATTCTTGATCGTTACATTACCCGTATTGGTTACTTTCACTGTGTAGTGAATCGTTTCACCTAGTTTTGCAGGGCTATCCTTATCGGAAGTCTTTTCAACCAATAAACTTGGGTTAGAAGTTTCTACTGGTGTATCCACTTTATCTTCCACTGGATCTAAATCGTCTGCTGAAACGGTCGCAACATTGCTTACTTTACCTGCTTTGGCATCCTGATCCGTAACCACATAGGTAGTATCAAAAGATTTTTCTTCACCAGCAGCCAGTTCATTCAATGTTTCCTTCAATCCAGTTAAGTCATCACGAACCTGAACATTCTTGGCAACAGTATTACCTGTATTCTTGACGGTGATTCGATACGAAATAGTTTCACCATTTTTATATAGATTACCCTCTTTCGGTGTACTCGTAACCGTCTTTGAAATCTCTAAGCGACCAAATTGATCTTCTTTATCTTGACCTTCATAGTCCTTACCATCTTCGAATTTTGCCGTTACGATATTGGTATATTCTTTGGCATTTACATCTTCATCACTCACAACGTGAGTCGCTGTTGTCGTAACGGTTTCACCTGGTGCTACATTGGTAAATACATTTTCACCCGTGATCTGAACATCATCTTGTTCAACGATCGTAATGGTTTGTGGCTTATCATAAATATTGGTTACTTCAATCGTAAAGTGGATCGTATCACCAGTTTGATAGGTCTTCGAATCATGTTTCTTTGTGACTACAAGATCCGTTGGAACATTTTCATCAGTAACTGTTAAAGTTCCTTCCTCTAAAGTGACAATATAGTTATCACCTTTAAAGTTCTTTCCTTTCTTGTAGCTAATTTCATTTTTCGATTCACCTACATACAACTGCGATCCATTAGCCTTTAATTCTGTCACTTCACCATCGACAAAGGTATCGCCAGAAACTGTAACTGCCGGACTCGTTAATGCTTTACCATCATACACTTTGCTTGCACTTGCCGATTGCAAGTTCACTTTCCGTTTGTTCACCGTTAAAGTTCCATCTACTTTATGAATATTCGCAAATTGATCGGTCACATCTTCATCACCTTTTAGAATTTTAACCGATGAAACTAGGTTCGATGCTTTGCCAGCATCCGTGATTTCACCCGTTGTCGTAGCTGTTGCACTAAAGCCCTCTGGCAATCCCGTAACAACATAACCATCTTCATTCAACGACGTACCATCATATGTCTTTTCTGCATCTTTGGCTTGCACATGAATCATCTTGGTATTTGGTGTAATGGTTAATTGACCTTCCGTATAGGTGATAGCATAGTTGCTTGCCTTAAATGTTTCTTTGTTTTCAGTGTAGGCAATGGTATTCTTCACTGTACCCACTTTTGTGATGGTTCCAGTTGCTTTCAGATCACTGATTTCACCATCGACAAAGCCATCACCACTCACACGAACACTTGGTGCTGTTAATGGAGTACCATCGTATTCTTTTGTTCCCGATGCAGATACTACATTCACCTTACGTTTGATGATCGTCAATGTACCTGGATTTTTCTGGATGGACTTGAATTGATCAGTTACATCGTCTTGATCTGCATCTTTAATCACTACAGATTCAACGATATTATCCACTGTGCCAACGTCGGTTATCGTGCCTTTTGTCTTGACTTCAGCTGTGTATCCCTTTGGCAATCCCAATACATCTGCATTGCTTTCGGTCAATGGAGTACCATCATATCGTTTCGTTACGCTTCGTGCATTGACTACGATTTCTAATTCACTTTGCGTAATGGTCAAAGTACCTTCATCTTTTGTAATCACATAATTTACTTCGTTAAAAGTCGCATTGGTTTTATAGGTAATCGCATTCTTGACAGAACCCACTTTCTTGATGAAACCGGTAGCTTCGATATCCGATACCTCACCTTCCACAAAGCCATCGCCTGTGATCGTGACTTTTGATGCAACTAATGGGGTTCCATCATAAATCTTATCTGCACTTTCCGAACGCAAATGAACAGTTCGAGGATTAATCGTTAATGTTCCATCAATCTGTACGATATTGGCAAACTGCGATGTTACATCCTCATTATCTTTCATGATCTTGACGGATGTGATCTTGTTTTCTTTCGTACCTACATTCTTGATACTGCCACTCGTTTGGACATCTGCACTAAATCCTTCTGGTAAACCGGATACATCTGCACCCACATCGCTCAATGTAGTGCCATCGTACATCTTCTCCATGCTCTTTGCTTTTACGGTAATAACATCCGTATTTGGAACAATTTCTAATGTACCTTCCGTCTTGTTAATTTCATAATTGGTTTCATTGAAACGAGTATTTGTATCATACGCAATCGTATTCTTTTCTGTACCGACTTTCGTGATCGTACCGGTTGCACGTACATTGGAAACTTCCGTATCTAGGAATCCATCACCTGTGATGGCAACAGTTGGTGCTGTTAAGGCTTGGCCATCATATTCTTTCGATGCACTCGAAGAACTTAAGTTGACAACACGTTTCGTAACGGTTAATTTACCATTCACTTTTTTGATTTGTGCAAACTGATTTGTGACATCTTCATCGCCTTTCTTGATAACGACATCACCCACTACATTATCCGTACTACCAACATTCGTTTGTTGACCACTCACACTCGTTTCGATAGTGAAACCTTCTGGCAATCCCGTCACGGAATACCTGTCATAGACTAAGGCAACACCATTGTATTCGCGTGTCGCATTTCCTGCTTTTACCGTGATCGACTGCGTATTCGGTGTGATCTTTAATGTACCTTCGTTTTTAACGATTTCGTAATTACCTGCATTAAATCCAGCATGGGCCGTATACTCAATCGCATTTGGGGTACTGCCAACTTTTGTGATAGATCCAATCGCTTCTAGATTGCTTACTTCACCATCGACAAAGCCATCACCAGATACGGTAACCGTACTTGCGGTTAATGGCGTACCATCATATTCTTTCGATGCACTCGAAGAGCTTAGGTTCACGCTTCGTTTTGTCACGGTCAACGTACCCGACACTTTCGTAATATGAGCAAATTGATTCGTCACATCTTTACCATCACTATTTCGAATGACCACTTTCGCAATGACATTTTCGGCTGTTCCCACATTTGTGATACTGCCACTTGTCGTTACTTCCATGGTAAAGCCAGTTGGTAATCCAACATAATCATAACCACTCTGTGTTAAAGGTGTGCCATCGTATACCTTTGTTGCATTGTGTGCAGCAATAACGATTTCATCTTCATTACTTGTGATTGCTAACGTACCTTCGTCCAAGTTGATTTCATAATTGTCTTGCTTGAATCCAGAACCTGGCGTATAGGTCAGTTTGATCGTATTGATCGTACTACCAACATCCGTAATTGTACCGGTTGCTTCAACCGTTGGTGCTTCTGCACTCACAAAACCATCACCACTTACAGTTACGGTTGGTGCTGTTAATGGCATGCCATCATATTTTTTGGCTTTACTGTCCGATTTCAAATTCACAACACGTTTATTGACAGTCAAAGTTCCATCTTCAGTGATGATATTGACAAATTGATTGGTGACATCATTTCCATCTTTCAAGATTTTGACCGATGTTACATCATTATTTGCCACGCCTGCATCAGTAATGCTACCACTTGTTGTAACTTCCGCTGTAAAGCCGGCTGGTAAACCAGTGACTGTCGCATTCTTCTCTTCTAAAGCCGTGCCATCATAGGTCTTCTGCGCATCATTGGCTTTGACATAAATAGCCTTCGTACTTGACGTGATCGTCAATGTACCATCATATTCAGTGATATCATAATTGTCTGCCTTAAAGGAAGAATTCTTTGTATACGTAATATCATTTTTAACCGAACCTACGTTTGTAATCGTACCGACTGCTTGAATGTCTGATACTTCACCAATCACAAAGCCATCGCCTTTCACCGCAACATTTGGTGCCGTCAATGGCGTACCATCATATTCTTTGGATGCCGATTCTGACATCAAATTCACAGTACGTTTATTCACTTTCAATACACCGTTGATCCGTTGGATATGTTCAAATTGATCGGTCACATCATTACCGGCAATATCGCGAATAATAACCGATTCAACCACATTTGCCACTTCGCCAACATCGGTGATGCTACCTGTGATCTTTACTTCCGCCGTGTAATTGCTTCCCAATCCAGTAATGTCATAATCGCTTTGGGTCAATGGAATACCATCATACAACTTGGTTCCATTATGTGCCGCAACAACGATTTCATCACTATTCCGCGTGATCGTTAATGTACCTTCATTTTTGAAAATATCATAGTTATCCGCTTTAAATTTTGGCTGCGTTGTATAACTGATCGTATTGGTTACACTTCCTACTTTGGTAATCGTTCCAATCGCTTTGATGTCACTGACTTCACCATCCACAAAACCATCGCCACTAATGGTTACTTCAGCATCCGTGAGTGCTTTGCCATCATAGGCCTTGCTAGCACTGTTAGAGGCCAAGTTCACATACCGCTTGTTAACTGTTAATGTACCATTGACTTTGACGATATTCGCAAATTGATCCGTCACATCTTTATCACCATACTTGATTACGACAGATTTTACAGTATTGTCCGTTGTTCCCGCATTGGTAATGCTACCTTCGGTTGTTACTTCGGCACTAAAGCCATCGAGCAGACCTGTTACTTCCGCATTCTTTTCAGTTAGTGCTCGACCATCGTAGGTCTTTGTTGCATCATTGGCCTTGACTAAGATCGCATCGGTATTTTGCGTGATGACCAATTCTCCTTCATTCTTGATGATTTCATAGTTCGATTCTTTAAAACCACTATGCGTCGTATATTCAATTGGATTCGGAACACTACCTACTTCAGTGATCTTTCCGGTTGCATGAATATTGCTTACTTGTCCATCCACAAAGCCATCGCCAGTCACTGTAACATCCGGTGCTCGCAACGACTTGCCGTTGTATGGCTTCGTTGCACTTTCCGAACTTAGGATCACCGTACGTTTGTAGACAGTCAACGTTCCATTGATCTTGATGATATTCGCAAATTGATTGGTGACATCGTTGCCATCCGCATTGCGAAGGATCACATTCGTGACTACGTTATTGGTATTGCCTACATCAGTAATGCTGCCACTAGTAACTACTTCAGCGGTATAGCCATCTGGCAAACCGAATACATCAGCATTGTTTTCGGTAAGTGCAGATCCATCATACTTCTTAGAAGCATTTCGCGCACGAACCGTAATGACATCTTGATTTTGCGTAACGGTCAAAATACCTTCGCTCTTGATGATTTCATAGTTACCAGATTGGAATGAATCCATTTCAGTATATGTGATGAAATTGGTCACACCACCAACATTCGTGATCGAACCAGTTGCATGAATGTTACTTACTTCACCATCCACAAAACCATCACCACTTACGGTAACATTTGGTTTAGTCAATGCCTTACCATCATATACTTTGCTTGCACTTTCTGAAGTTAACGTCACTGTGCGCTTCGATACCGTTAATAGACCGGCTACCTGAATAATGTTACTAAATTGATTGGTAACATCTTTGTTGTCTTTTTTGATCACTACCGAGGCTACAAGATTGTCGGTTGCACCCGCATTGGTAATGCTACCTTCCGTTGTCACTTCAGCTACAAAACCATCTGGCAAACCAGTAACCGTTGCACTGCTTTCCTTCAAAGCTGTACCATCATATTTCTTTTTGGCATCATTGGCTTTCACTAAGATCCTTGTAGAATTTTGCGTAATCGATAACGTACCTTCGGTTTTGGTGATTTCATAGTTATTGGCATTAAATGCCGCATTTTCCGTATAAGAAATGGTATTTGGTACACCACCAACTTCGGTAATCGTTCCAATTGCTTTGATATCGGATACTTCACCATCCACAAAGCCATCACCACTCACACTGACTGTTGGTGCAGATAGCGGTGTGCCATCATATTCTTTAGAAAGACTTTGTGAAGTTAAATGGACAGTGCGTTTAGTGACCGTTAAGGTACCATTGATTCGAGTAATATTTTCGAATTGATCTGTTACATCTTCGTCACCTTTTTTGATGACAACGCTTTGAATCACATTATCGGCTTTTCCTACATCTGTAACGCTGCCTTGGACATGAACCTCAGCGGTATACCCATCTGGTAAACCAACGATGTCATACGTATTGTTCGTTAAAGCAGATCCATCATAGGTCTTGGACGCATTATGTGCCGTAACCACGATTTCATCTTTATTATGTATAATTGTTAATGTACCTTCGTTTTTAACGATGTCGTAGTTGTCTTCGTCAAATTTTGAACTTGTATCATAAGCAATGGTATTCGGTGTAGAACCTACTTTTGTGATAGATCCTGTTGCACGAATATTGGAAACTTCACCATCGACAAAACCATCACCAGAAATCGTAACAGTTGGCGATGTTAGTGCCGTACCATCATAAGTCTTTGTAGCACTGCGCGACGATAAAACGACACTTCGTTTATTGACCGTCAAAGTACCATTGACACGAACGATATTTGAGAATTGATTCGTCACATCTTTTCCATCAGCATTTTTGATGCTTACCGAAGTTACTCGATTGACCGTGACGCCGACATCCGTGATACTTCCACTTGTTTCTACATCAGCTGTATACCCATCTGGTAAACCTAATACTTCGGCATCGGCACGTAATGCTTTGCCATCGTAAAGCTTTGTTGCATCTTTGGCACGCACAATAATTTCATTCGCATTATGCGTAATGACCAACGTTCCTTCGGTTTTTGTAATGTCGTAGTTGGTCTCCTTGAATCCACCTTGCGTCGTATACGTGATCGTATTGGTCACACCACCAACCTCAGTGATCGATCCGGTCGCTTTGATATCTGTCACTTCACCATCGACAAAACCATCGCCGCCTACGGTAACATCTGGTTTGGTCAATGCTTTGCCATCATAGACCTTGCTAGCACTTTCGGAAGTTAAGGTAACCTGACGTTTGGTCACGCTCAAGACACCATTTTTTCGAATGATGTTGCTAAATTGATCGGTTACATCTTTGCCATCGCTATCTTTGATCACAACTGTTTGGATCACATTATTGGTTTGTCCCACATCGGTAATGCTACCGCTTGTAGTTACTTCTGCCGTATAGCCGTCTGGTAAGCCAGTAACACTAAATCCTTTATCATTCAAAGGTGTACCATCATACACTTTGCTCGCATGATTGGCACGAATATTGATCTCGTCTTCATTCGTTATGATAGTCAATGTACCTTCTTTGATTTGGATAGTATAGTTCTCTTTATCAAAACCACTATTTTCTGTATACGTGATAGTATTCTTTGTAGAACCTACTTTGGTGATCGAACCCGTCGCTTTGATATTTGAAACTTCGCCATCAACAAATCCAGCACCACTTAACGTCACATTTGGTTTCGTGAGTGCCTTACCGTCATATTTCTTTGTTGCGCTTTCGGAAGTTAAAGTCACCTGACGTTTTGTCACCAACAAATGACCATCACTGACTTGGATCGAAATCGAATACTGATTCAAATCATTGCCAGTTACTTCAAAATCACCAGCCGTTAAACCAATCGCATACGTACCGGCTTTTTTACCAGTAGCTGCTTTTGCTTGGGCAGCCGATTCATCCAATGTCAATCCGGAAGGCAGATTCGAAGCCGTTTTGCCATCTACCGTGTAAGATAATGTATAACCACTTGCAGAATGGCTCTTTCCATCATAAACATGAGATGTCTCATTTCCTGTGACTTGGATCACGAGTGATTTTTTCTTTTTCCATTGCGCATACAAGTCGTTATCGCTTGTATTGTCGACCAAAATAGTTTCACCGGCTTGGATCGATTTTCCACTACTATCTTTCCAGCCATCAAAATAATATCCATTTGGAACTGCAAATCCAGCTTCTGTATGGGTATAGGCCTTGAAAGATACGTTGTTTTCTAATTCATCCGAATTATTGATCGTTTGTTTTTTCGTCAGCTCAACACCATCTGGATAATTCGAATGATACGTCAAACTTGTTGTCTTCGCTGGATCACCATAGATCGCATACAACGTCATATTACCAGTCACTTCTATTTTATCTCCCGGATAATAAGAAGTGTCCGTTCCGTCTTTGTCGGTTGACCAATATAAGAATGATTTCTTATTTGGTGCCCTCAGCCCTTTAGCCGATTGAATGTCTGCATACGTTCCATTTACATACTGCTTTGGATCGGTAACGCTTCCGCCACCACCATTCGCATCATAGGTGATCGTGTACTTTTGCGTACTTAGATAATGTGGATACAACACAATATCATTATAGAGTTGGGTATCCAAATTAAAGGTCGTGTAGTTGTTGCCATCTTTGGTTGCCCAACCAATCCATTCCGTATTTTCTGGAATCGTGATAATGGTGCCAGATCCTTCCGATAAAATATTACCATATGCATCTTTTACAGTTGGTAAAAGCGAAGGATTGATTTTTTCGCCATACTGTACATCGATTGGAATTGTCATTCCATCACCGCTTATTGTCGTATGAATGGTTGCCGTATAGGTTGGGGCTGCCCATTTCGCATACAAAGTCAATCCTGCAGCTGGCATAACCGTATTGAAATCAAATTTCTGTGTCGTTTCTGGATCTTTATACCATCCCTGGAAAGTAAAACTATCTGGGATTCCCGAAGGACGAGCCGGTGTATAGTTCGCAAACGAATTTAATGATTGTTCATACAAAACCGATTCTTCTCTCGATACACCATTATAGTTATAGAATGCCAATTCATAACTATTTCTTGTATACCGCACATAAAGATCTTCTCTGCTTCCAGATACCGATTGACCTGCACTGGTATTTGTCCATGAACCACTACTTCCTAAACGATATTGGGAAACCGTGAATCCGGTATACTTATTCGTAAAGTTGAAAGTACCATTGCCTGCCTGCGTAGAATTGGTCGGTGTTGTACTGTACGAACCATCGAGGTTTTGCTTGTAATGGCGAATGGTACGTACTGCAGAATAATTATTTTTTGTTAGAGTTAATGTTTGATTTCCATTTCCATCCGTTGAATATTCATTATTATCAAAAATAAACGCGTCTAAGAAAGTTAGTATCGTATTATCACTCTCTTGCCAACATTTTCCATTACCTGGTGATGGCCAGCTATATCCATTCTGTTTCAATGTCTGACCATATAAACCAGTATAGGTATAAAGCGTAGTACCACGAGACCATTCTTGGAAATGGATGGTCATCGAAACGCGATCGTAATAAACATTTAATACGGTTGTTCCATCACCATTGATACTAACGGACGTGGATTTCGATGCATTGTAACGGAATCCCGTATAGTTCTTATTTCGATCCGAATTAGATGGAGAAACCACATCTCCGGTTTGGCCTGTACGTATTTCGGAATCTTCGTAATCATAGGTCTTCGTGCTATCGGTTGCATCCTTACTATCATTGATCGATTGTTTCCAATAGATGACTGTATAAGATGTATCCGTATTGGCAGACCATACAGCATAGATTGTTTGATTATCACTCAACGTTTGGCCAAAATGATAGTTGACGGATCCACCTTCAGTAGTCGACCATCCTTTAAACATATAACCTGGACGTGTCGGATTGTTTGGCTTTTGGGTTTGTTTCCCAGCGGCTACAAATTCCGGTTCGATATACGAAGCATTATCTCCGGTTGAAAAATATAAATAATGACCTTTTTCAATTTTCGGATATAATGTCACATTGTGATCCGATAATGTTACCTCGTTAACTGCGTTGGTCAGCTCTTTATCAGTATACCAACCAGTAACGGATTCTTCCGATCCCAATGGTACCGAAACATCTGAAGTCGTAATGACCTCGCCAGGTGCTCCCTCTTTGGTATTGAAAACACGACCTGTCTTATCTGTAAAGAATACATATAGCTTTTGTGAAAAGACAGGATATAAGTCAACCGTCGAAGTCTTTTCAACCGTTATCGCTTTCGTAATATCAAAGTTGGCTTCACTCGAACCTTGGCTGGTCGCCCATCCTTTAAAAATATTACCTTCTTTTTCTGGTGATTCTGGTGCTGTTAATGTTTCACCATTTTTCACCTTTTGTGTAGCATATACATCACCATTGGCATCATGGAATTGATACGTCGCCACAGCGGGATCTTCATCTTCCGTTCCAATACCCGTAATAACATAGATAGAAAAGGCATTGGCATTGAATGTTGCACCTTGTGCGGAAGCATTTTGAGAAACGGTTTGAACGGTACCATTGTCTTCTTGATGGACAACGGTGAAATCTTTACCTTTCAAGCTCTCGTTTAATTGCATTTGTACTTGTACACCCTGTCCATCTTTTGGCTCGATTTCTTTGCCTGATGAATCATAGAATGTAATGTCTACACCAATCGCATCTTCTACTTTTTCATTTCCTGTAATCGTTTGTTTCGCAATTTGTGTTGCCGTTTTACTCGATACAGGCGTGATTGTCATTGTCGTGCCTTCTGGGAATATTCCTTCCACCGCACTGACATGAACCGTTACCTTCCCTGCACTCTTCGAAAAATTTTGTGCGGGATAGGATACTTTTTCTTCTTCATTGCTTGTTGTGTTTGTATCCTCTTCATTAGATGCTGTTTGGGTTGTTGGTTCTTCCTGTGGGGTTGTCTCAACTTCCGTTGTTGCCTGTGATTCTGTTGTCGATTGTTCAGACGGAGATGTTTCTGTCTTTTGTGGAACATTCGATTCAGTTGTTTGATTCGCCTCCTCGGTCGTTGGCGTTTCTGCCGTTGTTTCCGTTGTTGGTTGTTCTATAATGTCTTCTCCATACGTTGGTGTAACGGAAGAAGTGAACGTTGAAACGACCATACCGAAAACGATCAAAACACTGAGCAGTTTTTTTATACCTTTCTGCATCAGTAGTCCTCCCTCTTAAAATTTTTTGCTCAAAAAATAATACAAAAATACGATCTTTTATTGAATGATTGTTCTGTTCTTTTTGTGGAATCTAAAATAGGATACACTTCGAATTGTTGGTTTTCTTTCGATATCTTTCTATTGTGTATGTTATATACACCAAATGGGGTTGATTCTATTATTTTTTACTATTCATTAATTGAAGGTAATTTAATCTTTATTTCTATCTGTTTTTTGCCTTTGTGATCAACCAATTCTTTTCACTTCATTGTGATCTTATCTTATATGTGTGTTTTACATAACGATATCTTCTCAATTCATCTTGTGTTGCATTCCATTGGATGCTCTATATCTGCATTCGAAATCGTAACCTGCCGTTCCTTTTTCATCGCTCCTTTCTCTCTTTCATATATATATATATATATATATAATTGCGGTAGGAATTTGTGCATTTCTAAAATATGTTGATACTGTATCTAAACTTATTCTAGCATATGCTTAACCTTTAATGAAGTATTTTTTGTGCATATCTTTCTTTGTGTCTATCTTTCGGCCAACAAAAAAGCACAGCTTCACGTTGTGCTTTTCTTGTTATGATGCTGGATACAATTCAAAATACTTTTTTAATACATCCGGTACGACATCATAGGTACATATATTTTCCGATACACTTTTTGAGTTGACTGATGACGTTGGTGCTACACACGCAAACGAAACAGTTGGATTTTCGTAAGGAGCATAACCTACAAAGACAGCGGTTGTCCATTCATTGACCTCGGCTGTACCGGTCTTACCAGCAACTGCAACATCCATATTTTGGAGATCATCACTCGCATTGCCCTCGGAAACCACGGCGCGGAATCCTTGTTGGACACGATTTAGATACGTTTTGTTCTTTTCTGGTAAGGTACTCTTTAAGATGCCACCACCAGTCTGGATCACTTGATCACTATTGACTTCTTTGATGTATTTCATCAAACTTGGCTGGTACATCTTACCACCTGTCGCAATGGTCGATACATATTCCATCAATTGTACGGGTGTATACATATCCATCTGTCCAATCGCATAGTTTAGAAGCATACCTGGCTCAAAACCAACACCCATATACCCACTGACTTCATCTGGTACATCCAAGCCAGTTTTATTACCTAGACCAAACATCGAATAATACGATCGCATCTTATTCAAGGTACCGGTGACATCATTGATATGGAGCGATTCACCTTCTTTATAGGTATCACCACCCAAACGAATCGCGATATTAAACATATAAACGTTACTCGATACGGCCAGTGCTTGGATATCATCGACCGGTCCATGATCTTCATAACTACTGAATTCTTGACCCCCAATATTCATTGTCTGGTCCACAATGATCTCGCCAGGTTTGACAGCGCCTTCACTCAGTCCCATGTAAACCGTCGCGCCTTTTACACTTGAACCTGGATTGGCTAAGGATGCATAACAACCCGATGCAAAATAGGTCATCTTACCGGAATCCAGATCTTTTTGATACCCCGACATAGCCAACACAGAACCAGAATTTGGATCCATCATACACATGAACAACGTCGAGAAATTTTCACGATTGGTTGAGCCACCTTTTTCTTGTAGAACCGATTTGACGGTTTCATCTAATTTTTGTTGCAGATCGATATCGATGGATAAATATACATCGTCGCCTTTGACGGCCGATTGTACAACGGTCTTCTTCGCCAAACCATTGGAATCATATGTGATCTTAGAAACTTGTGCCTGCCCCGATAAAACATCATTATATTCATATTCCAAACCAGATTTTCCAACGGTCGCATTATATTGGAAACCACGTTGCAAATAATAATTCGCATTTTCGGATGGCAATCCTTGGGTACTTGTAGAAACGGTTCCCAATACATCCGAAAGCGTTTCGCCATATGGATATTCGCGTTTCCAGCCACCAAAATCGACATCAAAACCAGGAAAATCACTCTTATGTTCCACTAAGTAAGCGACATCATCATCGCTCACATCTTCCAAAATCACATTTTCTTGTCCGGTAGAAGCATTTTCGGTCATCCGTTGATAGATTACTGCAATTTTTAATTGCTTATCCGACATTTCTTTGAGTTGTTTTTTACCAATTCGCTTCATCAATATTTGATGACGTCGCGTTTCGGCATTCGTTCCCCACAATCCGGATTTATATGCATTCCGCTCTGATTTTGTCAATAAATGATTCGCAGCATATTCGGAATTGGATGGAGATAAAAACGATTTCCACGTAATATAGGCTTCTTTTTTATCCGTTTCCGAAAAATCATCGGTATCAATATTAAATACTTCGACCAAACGTTTCGCATATAATTTATAATCTTCACTCGACATATTATTGGGTGATGTATATACAATATTATGACTGACCACGGTTTTGGCTAACACCCGTCCTTTACAATCGTAGATCTGACCACGTGGTGCATTCACATATTGACGAATCGATGTATAATCATCTTTTTTCTGTACATAATCATTGTATGAAAACACTTGAATATAGATCAAGCGAATAAAAATCACCAAAAACAAGACAACAATAAAAGAAGATAATAAGAGAATACGGTGGGATATTTCATCATCCATGCCACGTATCTTATGTAAATGGCTAGGTTTTCGCAAATGCGGCATACCACTACCTCCTCTACTTTGTCTATTATACACGAATTCTTTTTCATTTAAAAAAAACGTTCAAAAGCATCAAAAGGGTATAAGAAGGCAGTTTTCTATACTCCATTTTCCAACTGTGACCAAAAAAAAGCCCTTATTGCATGTAAGGACTACTTATAAGATGCCATTTCTGTGAAAGATCTATACACAAAATCGATTATTTTGATAAATACGCAAAAGCCGGTTGATACTTGGTGAGGATCCGTGCTTGAATTGTTTCTTTTTCTTGATTCGTTAACGGAACATCACAAAATCGATGGACATCCATATTATGTTTTAGATCAGCCAATTTTACTTTTCGCGCAATGGGATCCACTTTTATTTTTTTGACATACTCCATATAAGGAACGTGCTTATCGTGTGTCAATCGTGCAATCGCATCGGCCACTTCTTTTGGAAACAGGTCCCGGATGTCTTCGATCGTTACATCCGTATCTTCGACTGTATCATGCAGAAGAGCCACACAACATGTATATTCATCATCCATTTGTTCAGCTACGTGCAAAGGATGAAAAATATAGGGCTTTCCTGCTTTATCCACTTGATCCTTGTGTGCTTGATAAGCAATCATCAATGCTTTTCTAATCAACTGCGTATAAATCATTGTCTACCTCCTAGATCTTTATTATACGCTTCTTTTTGGGCAAGGAAGCCTACAATTTTTGCTACGACATCTTCTACTTGATCCTTTTCTTCGATGTGAATAGAAAGGATGCGATCACCAAAGGCATCGAGTTGAGCAAAGGCTTTTTCATCCATGGACAATCGCTTTTCCATGTTTTTTGGTTGTTCCTTTCGTTGGGCTAAACGTTTGCGTGCCAATTCTTTTGAAAGGCATAATTGAAAGACCAAAGAATCAGGAAAAATAGATAAGATCTTTTTGACTCCTGCAGGATCTAATATAACGACACTTTTGGGTCGTTCATAATCTTTTTTTATGGATCCATAGTAAGCATCATTAAAATAGGTCCATTCAAAAAACGCTTTCTGATCGATCATTTTCTGAAAAGCATCTCGAGAAATAAAATGATATTCTTGACCATTTTTTTCCTGTTCTCTTTTCGAGCGGGTCGTATATGTAATGATTCGATGATACCCATATTGTTTTTGGAGAATATTCGCTATGGTTGTCTTCCCACTGCCAGACCAACCACAGATGACGATAAGTGACATAAACTCACCTTCCCTTAACTTTCATTAAAAAACTATGTATACTAAGAAACGAAATGAGGTAAAGTATGAAACGAACAAAAACTTTTCAAGTTCATGTAAAAGATCTAGCCATCGGTGGAAATAATCATGTCGTGATCCAATCGATGTGCAATATCAAAACGGAAAAAACCGATGATGTCATTACCCAAATTCGCCAGCTCGAATCTTTAGGATGCGAACTGATTCGAGTGAGTTGTATGGACATGAATGATGCCCAAGCCATTCAAACGATTGTTCAAAATATTCATATTCCATTAGTAGCTGATATTCACTTTGATTATAAACTGGCCTTGGCATGTATAGAAGCAGGTGCCAATAAAATTCGATTAAATCCGGGAAATATTGGCAAAAAAGAAAATGTCGAAAAAGTTGTGGAAGCATGTAAACAATATCATGTTCCCATTCGTATTGGGATCAATGGCGGTTCTTTAGAAAGAGATATCCATGAAAAATATGGAAAACCAACGGCCCAAGGAATGATTGAAAGTGCCATGCGCCATGTCAAGATCTTAGAAGAACATGATTTTTATAATACGGTCCTTTCCTTTAAATCCAGTGACCCCCTCCTTTGTATCGAAGCCTATCGCCTGGCTAGCGAAACCTTTCCGTACCCGTTGCATCTAGGCGTTACCGAAGCGGGTACTGCTTTGACCAGTGCTATAAAATCTTCTTTAGCATTGGGCAATTTATTGTTGGATGGAATTGGCAATACCATCCGTATTTCCGTCAATGGCGATCCCAGCCAAGAAATCATCATGGCCAAAGAGCTTTTAAAAGATTGTCATTTGATCAATCACGTTCCCAATTTGATTGCTTGTCCAACCTGTGGACGCACGCAATGGGACATGGAACCGGTTGTCAATGAAATGGAAGACTATTTAAAAACCGTCCACAAAAACATCACCGTTGCGATCATGGGTTGTGCGGTCAACGGTCCTGGTGAAGCAAAACATGCCGATATTGCGATTGCTGGTGGTAAAAACGAGGGCTTATTGATCAAAAAAGGACAAATCATTGAAAAGATTCCGCAGGATCAAATGGTTTTGCGTTTAAAACAAGAAATTGATGCTTATAAAGAAGAGGACTAGGCTCGCACTGGCCTAGTCCTCTTTTTTTTGAGCATTTTGCACCATGAAATACGAATGATACCCAATACAAGCAATATAGGCGACACTCAATAAGATCAATAACACAAAATGAGTCGATGTGGCACTTTGTACATAGGTATATCCTGCATAAGCCAATCCCAAAGCCACCACGATCATTAAGGCAATATCGGTCTTGACATTTTTTTGTCCTTCACTGGTTAATTGAATAGCTTTTAGGCTCATGGCATAAACCACGATCGCCAAAGCATATAAAATCGCAATAAAAATATAAATTCGCATATTCTCCTCCTACTGCAAACAATCAGCCAATGAATCATCTTCAATAAAGGTGTTCACATTATAGACATACATCATCGAATCAATTTGATCTTGTTTGATCAATTGATGCAGATCTCCGTAATAATAACGTGGATCCACAACTGTGATGGATTTATAATATGGAATCAAAAAAGGAATCAATGCATTGGCATAACTATCTTTGATCAACAAAAGATGTCCTGTGGCATTGGTATCCATTTCCATTCGAACCAAGGCATGATTACCATTGCCAAATACGGCATATTGGTCATTGGATGCGATGGCTTTGGAATGATACCACGTCCGAGATCGCGTTCCATCATCTTCATTAGTCACTAAATAATCTGGTTGATCTTTAGGTACAAAAATATGAATGGAATCCTTGATCCCGACACTTCCTGTTGTATGAGACAGTGTACCATGAAATGAATCAGAAACAAGCATTTGTTTATAATCCGATTTCTTACTTTCGGGATATAAAGCTTGAAAAGCATAAAAAGCACCTAAACTTGTCCAATGATGATCCGTTTTATAATAGATATATTCTTGGTCATGTTTTTTCAGTGACTGACGTAGATCTACGATTTGAATGGATCCATCAATTTTTTTATCGATCGTGTGGATGATTGCATTTTGATCATAGGCTATCGCATCTTTATCGACGTGATCCTTTTGCATAGATAAAGCCGTTGGTGCAAGAAGAAACGAAGTCGGAATACCCGTACTCTTTGATAATATATTGATGGCTTTGATATTTCGATGGATTTGTGCCCATTGTGGCTTTGCGCTATCTTGGATCAATTGATCTTTGGCAAGAAAAACATCGTTGATCTTTTGATTTTGTGTCGCTTTCAAAAACAAATATCGACCATGGATCCAGATATTTCGACCAACAAATTGATCCGAAAACCATGTAGTGATGGCCGATTGATACCTTCCATCCCATACATTTTGCCAAGACCAAGTAGGAAATTGCTGCAACGACCGGTTTTCAATCGTTGATTGATCGGCATCTGGCCACAAAAGATTGATAATAAACGTCAAACAGAGGATCGGCACAAAACATCTTCCCAATCGTTTGGCAAATTGTTTTTGTTTCATTTCTCTCTCCTAAAAAGCGGCATATAAAAAAGTCTGATAGGTGCTGCCAACCATCATACAAATACACAACAAAAAACTAAGGCCATACAAACCTACCATCCACCATGTATTGTATCGATGAATACATACATGTTCGACATGATCCCAAAAAGGGAGCATAAAGAAAATACTAGCAACATATACGACCCAATGAGAATGGAAAATGAAGGCATCCATACCTGTGATCCATGGTACGTGTCCGAATGGAATCATCAAAGTCAATATATGAAATGCTTGAGAAAGATCCGTACTAAAGAAAAAGACCCAGCCAATCATGACCAAAACAAAGGTATAGATATGACTACCTAATGGATGATTTTTTAATACGGGTTTCAAATAATAATGCTCCAATAAAAGTAGAGAACCATAGTACAAGCCCCATACAATAAAGGTCCAATTGGCTCCATGCCAGAGTCCGGTACAAAACCAGACGATTCCTATGTTTCGTATATAATGGCTTCGATTTCCTCCCAATGGAATATATAAATAATCACGAAACCACGTTGATAGCGAAATATGCCAACGACGCCAAAAGTCCTGAATGCTTGAAGCCATATAGGGGTGGCGAAAATTGGGTTCGAAATGAAATCCCAACATTTCACTGAGGCCAATGGCCATATCGCTATAGCCACTAAAATCAAAATAAATTTGAAGAGTATAGGTAAAAGTCAATAACCAGGCTCCAAAAAAAGAAGATGTAGTTTGCAGACTGTGAAAAGCCAATGCCAAAGAATCAGCCAATACGACTTTTTTGACCAGTCCTTTTAAAAATAGAATGCTTCCTTTTCCTATATTTGACCACTGGATCGAGCGATCCTTACATGCATCGACCATCTGGTGATAGTCAACGATCGGTCCCATACTGATCTTACCAAAATAACTAACATAGAGTGTATAGTTCAATAGATCATGACTGGCAGGGCATCGTTTTGCATATACATCCATCAAATAGGATATTTCACTAAATGTAAAAAAGGATAAGCCAATTGGAATGCTCGTTGGTTGGATGCCAAAGAAAAAATGCGAATATTTAAATGCCATCAACACCAAAAGATCCACAACGATCCCACTTGTTACGATTGTTTTTTTCTTTTCAGACCGCTCCATGACTAGACCGGTCAAATAATTCCAAGCAATGGATAAAAGCAAGACACCAATATGCGAAAGATTGGCCCAACCATAAAAGATCAAACTAAAGATAACGAGTCCGATATTTCGTTTTTTTATGTCTTTGAAAAAATATTGACTGATAAAAACCAAAGGAAAAAAGCCAAATATGAAGAATAATGTTTGAAAGCCCATCAGTATGCCCTTCTTAATGCAGCTATTTCTTCTTTATAAGGTGGCTTACCATCCTTATAAGGAGTTTCTAAGATCTTGGTAACATCTTGTAGTTTGGGATGATGGGCAATTGCGTATAAACAATCAAAGCCTATATATCCTTCACCAATATTGGCATGGCGATCTTTGTGGGTACCTCTTTCATTTTTGGAATCATTCAGATGGATACAAGCCAATTGATCCAATCCCAAAACGGCATCAAAGTGTGCCAATACTGTATCAAAAGCATGAAGGTCATAGCCCGCATCATGGATGTGACAAGTATCCAGACAAATTTTGATGCGTTCTTGTTTATGAATGCCCGATCGAATGTGGGCCAATTGCTCAAATGTAGATCCCAATTCCGAGCCTTTTCCAGCCATGGTCTCTAAAGCGATACAAATTGATGAATCATCCGCATCCAATACCGCATTTAACCGATCAATGATCGATTGTATGGCCACGTTTACATCCGCTTTTAGGCTAGCGCCTGGATGTAAGACCAAAGTAGTCGCACCAAATGCTTGGACACGTTTTAATTCACTGGCTAGGAATTCTTGTCCAAACTGTGCGACTTCTGGTTTTATGGTATTGGCTAAATTGATCAAATACGGGGCATGAACGATCACACGGTAACGATCCCAGCTTTGTTCTTTCATCAAAGCATGCGCTTGATCGATCTTCAACCTTTCAACAGGTTTGCGCTTGGTGTTGCTGGGAGCACCCGTATAGATCATACAAGCATTGGCACCATACGATATGGATTCTAAAATGGATCCATAAAAGTAATTAGGCGCCTTCATGCCTACATGAGAGCCCAAATAGATCATGACGCTTTCGCCTTCTCTCGTTGTTTCTGTTTCGCCCGTTCTTTTTTCTGTCTTTGAATATCTTTCTGGATCATTTGACGCTTTCGCTTTCGCTTCAAACGTTCAATTTCTTGTTTCTGTTTTTTCTTGTATCCAGGTTTAACTTTTCTATTTTTTCGACGGACAATGCGTTCAATTTCCTGATCGAATTCATCTTTTTGATGTGGTTTCTTTGTTGGAAAATAAGGTTTTAATGAGATCCATTGTCCTTTCTTTACATCTTCATGATGAAATTTCACTTCTTTCGATAGGGTTTGAATGGCTTTCGCATCCTTGTCTTGATACAAAGCAATACAAATGCCATCGCGATTGGCACGACCCGTACGACCAGCCCGGTGGATGTAATATTTCAAGTCTTTTGGGAAACCACAGGAAATGACATGGGTCACTCCATCCAGATCGATCCCACGAGCCGCAATATCTGTGGCAACGATGTATGTTTTTTTCTGGGCATTGATCAAACGAATGGATTTCAAACGTTCACGAGATTCCATCGAACCATGAATTTCAACAAGATCATAATCATGCGCTCGTAATGTTTTGGCAAGTTCTTCAGCTTCTTCATTCGTATTCGCAAAGATCAAACAAACATAGGGTTGTATCGTTGGGAGGATATCTAAAAGTTTCCCACTGTATGTTTTATGTTTACAAGGTACTAGGATATGTTTTACATTGGCTTGAAAATTCGCTTTTTCATCGATCTGGATCATATATGGATCGTGAAGATATTTCTTTAAGAATGGCTTCAAAGCTTCTGGTATGGTTGCAGAAAAAACCATCAATTGGATCTTTTTATCCATATGCGAAAGAATCGTGTCAATATCTTCTAAAAAGCCAAATTCCAAGGTCATATCGGCTTCGTCAATAACCATGACTTTGGCCGTATCGAGTCGTAGGATCTTATCTTGTAAAAACACATCTTTCATGCGTCCGGGTGTACCAATGACAATATGTGGCAAAAGGGTACTACTTTTCTTTTCGCTGCCACCGGTCACTAGTTTTACACGCATGCCCAATGCATCCGTCAATTTCTTACATCTTTCATAGAGTTGATAGGCTAATTCACGAGTGGGTGTAGAAATGACGGCCTGCACCTCATTTTTATCGGGGTCGATTTGTTCCATGATTGGCATGAAAAAGGCATGGGTCTTGCCGGAACCGGTCGATGATATACCAATCACATCACGTGATTTATTGGATATGTGTAAAATTTCACTTTGAATGGGGGTCAATTCTTTAAAATGTTCGATTTCCATGATACGTTGTACAATTGTGCTGTATTCCATGTTGAACCTCCTTTAAAACGTGTCTATCGTAACACACAAAAACTTTGAAAACAAATCACGAGTTCGTATAATAAGGGTATGCAAATCATCAAAGTAAGACCACAAGGATATTGTGGTGGTGTATTAAAAGCGATTGATATGGCAAAACAAGCACGCCAGCAATATCCAGACGAAAAAATCACGATTTTAGGAAATCTCGTGCACAATGCCTATGTGAAAAAAGCCTTGGCCAAAGAAAACATTCAGACTCTTGAAGACCCCTCAAAGACACGCCTTGAATTATTAGAGGAAATTGATGATGGAATCGTCATATTTACGGCGCATGGAATTCATCCACAAGTCAAAGAGAAAGCGTTGCACAAGGGACTGCATGTGATCGATGCAAGTTGTCCTTTTGTTTTACAGACACAAAAAATTGTCCAACAAAAACTACTTGAAGGGTATGATGTTTTTTATGTTGGCAAATATCAACATCCCGAAGCGGAATCCATTTATACGTTGAGTCCATCTGTGCATTTGATCCAGGATACCCATATTCCTGACATTACCAATCCACATATTTTTGTGACCAATCAAACAACCATGTCGATCGAAGATATCGATCATATTTTTCAGGCCATCAAAGACAAATATCCAGCGGCTGTATTCCATGATGAAATCTGTAATGCGACTCGGATTCGTCAACAAGCCATTCTGGATCTAAAAGACCAAAATATAGATATATTGATTGTCGTGGGGGATCCTTCCAGCAACAATACACAAAAATTATTGGAAATTGGCAAAAGTGCAAATATTCCCTTACGGCTAAAGGTGCAAACGTTTCAAGACATTGATCGACAAGCTTTGGATCCAAATGCCAAGATTGCGATTACTTCTGGAGCGAGTACCCCGCCTTATTTGACCAATCAAGTGATTGCTTATCTACAAGGAAAGATCACAAAAAAAGAAGAGATACAAATAGGAAAGATCCTATAATGTATCTCTTTTTTGTAGAATTTCGAGTTCTTTTTCAAACGCTTTTCGTTTGGTAGGGACTTGTTGGACAAGTTGTTTTAATTTTTTTTCTTGATCCTGTAGATAGCATTCATAATCGGATGACGTTTCTACATGATATCCATAACGCAAGGCAAAGGGCGATAGATCTTGTTTGTATTGAAGATATCGACAATCAAGGATTGGATAATAATGTTTATCCAAAACCATTTGTTCTCTTTCAATCACCAACCCATGACTCGAAACATATTCTCTTACGAGTTCTGCTTGAGAGTGTGGTGAGATCAAGAAACGCATAGAAGGATACAATGTTGCTTTTTCTAAGATATCGATGATCGTATGCCCTCCCATTCCGGCAATCACAACGATATCCACATCATTGGGTAGCCCAATCATTCCATTTATAAGCAAACATTGGATCGTATCTTCCAGATGGGCTTGGCGAACTTCGTTTTGGGCTCTGGCCAAAGGTTTTTGTGCAATATCACAGGCATAAGCTTTTTTCACCTTGTGTTGTTTAATGGATTCAATGCATACATAACCATGATCACACCCAATATCCGCTAAAACATCGCCTTCTACCCAATCGATCACATGGGCCAAACGTTTTGAGATCATGATTTCATAAAATCTTTCAAACGTTTTGCTCGATTTGGTTTTTTCAATTTGCGAATGGCTTTGGCTTCAATTTGACGGATACGTTCACGGGTTACATTGAATTCTTTGCCTACTTCTTCCAAGGTACGGGTGCGACCGTCTTCCAAACCAAACCGCAATCGCAATACTTTTTCTTCTCGTTCGGTCAAACCTTGTAAGATATTATCGATTTCATCTTTTAATAATTGATTGTTGGTATAATCATCCGGTGATAAAGTTTCTTTATCTTCAATAAAATCACCCAAATGCGAATCGTCTTCTTCACCAATTGGTGTCTCTAACGATACGGGATCCAAAGCAATTTTTTGAATTTCACGAACTTTATCGGCCGTAATATTCTCCATCTTTTCCGCAATTTCTTCTGGTAATGGATCACGACCTAGATCTTGTACCAATTGACGTTGGATACGCGTCAACTTATTGATGGTCTCGACCATATGTACCGGAATACGAATGGTACGGGCTTGATCAGCAATGGCACGGGTTATGCTTTGACGGATCCACCATGTTGCATAGGTAGAAAATTTAAAACCTTTTTTATAATCAAACTTGTCAACGGCTTTGATCAAGCCACAATTTCCTTCTTGGATCAGATCCAAGAACAACATGCCACGGCCTACATATTTTTTGGCAATGGATACAACCAAACGTAAGTTGGAAGAAATCAAAATTTGTTTGGCTTCTTCATCGCCTTCCTGGATTCGTTTGGCAATGATGGGTTCTTCTTTGGGATCCAAAAGCGGAATCTGACCAATTTCCTTCAAATACATTTTCACAGGATCATTGATTTTGGAATGGGATGAGTTCGCAAAGGTCTTCTCCAATTGAGAAATATCTTCACTGACAGAATCTTCACTTTCATCTTCTACAGGTTCTAATTCATCTTGGGAATCATCAATGAACTGAATATCATTGGTGTCACACCAATCGAAAAGATCATCCATCTCTTCATCGGATAATTTCAAATCATTGATCGCATCCATGAACTCATTTTGCGAAATGTCTTCATTGTTTTCATTGGCCTTCAATAAATACGCTTTACTTTCGTCAACGGATTTAAATGCTTTCATTTTGCTTTTCGTTGCCATAACTTATCCTCCCTTGTTCATGTAACAATCGTTGTTTATCAACCGACAGCTTTGCTTTTTCAAGTGGATCTGCCACCGTTTTGATTTTCGCATTGATCGCATCGATCTGTTCTTGCAGAGTACATATTTTGATCTTCTTCATACTATCGTTAAAATATGATTCATCAAAATCGGTTTTGCGATAGGGATCATTCCATATCTGCATTAAAAACGAGCGAATGTCTTCATCGGTGATCTGAGCCATTAATTGATCCCGGTCCAATCGATCATATGTACGATAGAGATCGTAGATATATAATGATAATTTCTGACATCTTGGATCTTTAAAAAAGCCAATTTCATCACGAAATCGCTGACATGCTGATTTGCTCAATAATATACAATTTAATATCGCCCGCTCCGCTATATCACGTCCTGGCATCGGTTGAGATATATGTATAGGTACGGAACGTTGTTTTCTTATTTTTGGCTGCACTGGTTGCTGGATCATCGTATGGAAATCAAATCCAGTTTTTTGTTTTAATTGTGCCAAATACGTTTCTTTTTCAAAAGAATTGGCCATTTTTTCAATGGCTTCAAAAATTTCTTGGGCATAAGCTTTTCGATCTTCATAGTTGTCCAAATTATATTTGGTCAATAAATGATCGAAGAGAAATTCCACAAAAGAAATGGTACGAGATACAAAAGCCGATAGTTCTGCTTGTCCTCCTTGATCAAAGATCTCATCGGGATCTTTATTGGTATGATTCTGCACTACAACGATATCCATATTTTGTGCAAGTGCCATCTTGCCAAACTTATACGTTGCATTTTGCCCCGCTGTATCGCCATCGTAACAAATGGTCACAGGCACTCGCAAACGTCGAATCAGTTCCAATTGTTCGGTTGTACAAGCCGTGCCTAAACAAGCAATGCTCTCATGGATGTCTGCTTTCTCAAAAGCTAATACATCCATTGCCCCTTCTACTAAAATGACGCGATGGGCCTTATGGGCAAAAGCTTTCACACGATGATAATTAAAGATGACATGGCCTTTTTCATAGATCTTTGTTTGTGGACTATTGATATATTTAGGTTCATCTCCTGTATTGGTCAGTTTACGAGCGGTAAAGCCAATTGGATGTCCATTCGCATCATGAATGGGAATCACAAAGCGATCATGAAACAAGATATGTCCATTTTGAGTCAATCCCAACTCTTTTAATGTATCAGCATCGTATTGTTTGGCCTCAAAATATTTTTGTGAAGCCATTGCAGAGGGTGCATAACCAATTTCGAAACGATATAAAATATCTTCATTGATCTTACGCCGATGTAAATAGTCCAAAGCCAATGTTCCTGCTTCACTTTTTAACTCATACTGCATATAGGAAATATAGGCCTGCAAGATATCATGATACGTTTGATTGGGATCAACTTTTGGTTGATAAGCCTCCTTGGGCAGAGCCAATGGATAACCAATCATATCGGCTACTTTCGCTACTGCTTCCGGAAAGGAAATATTTTCCATTTTCTGTACAAAGCCAAATACATCGCCACCAGCGCCACATACAAAACATTTATAGATTTGCTTGTCCGTAGAAATCGAAAGACTTGGATCATGATCATCATGAAACGGACAGAGCGCCTCATAGTTTTTTCCTTTTTTTGATAACGACAAATACCGTGACATGATATCGACAATATCGGCTTGTGCACGGATTGCCTTTAGATCTTGTTCATTGATCCAACTCAATCTCATCACCTACTAAAACTGAATGCGTTTTGTGATATATGCTTCCAATTCATCCAATGGAACGCGAACTTGTTCCATCGTATCTCGATCACGAACGGTTACACAATGATCTTCTTGTGTATCAAAATCAACAGTTATGCAGTATGGCGTACCAATCGCATCTTGACGGCGATAACGTTTTCCGATACTTCCTGTTTCATCATAGGTACAACTACATACATCACATAATTGTTTAAAGACATCCATAGCTGGTTCTTTTAATTTCTTTGATAATGGTAAAATAGCGACTTTATATGGTGCTAAGAATGGATGTAACTTCAATACGGTACGATCTTCTTTTTCTAAATGTTCGATTTCATAAGCTTCAGACATAACGGCCAAAATCAATCGTTCGACACCGACACTTGGCTCAATGACATAAGGAATATATTTTTCATTGGTTTGTGGATCAAAATATTCCAGGGATTGTTTACTATGTTCTTGATGTGCTTTTAAATCAAAATCCGTACGATCGGCAATACCCCACAATTCGCCCCAACCAATTGGATCTTGGAAATTGTATTCAATATCACTTGTACCATTGGAATAATGAGCCAATTCTTCCGGATCGTGTGCACGCAAACGAATATTTTTTTCATCCAAGCCCAGATCCTTTAAAAATTGTACGCAAGCTTTACAATAGTATTCAAACCATTCTTTATCCGTGCCTGGTTTACAGAAAAACTCTAATTCCATTTGTTCAAATTCACGCGTACGGAAAATAAAGTTTCCGGGAGTGATCTCGTTACGGAAAGACTTACCAATTTGACCAATGCCAAATGGAATCTTTTTCCGCATCGAACGTTGCACATTCTTAAAGTTTACGAAAATACCTTGAGCTGTTTCTGGACGCAAATAAATCGCATTTTTGGCATCTTCCAAAACACCTTGATAGGTTTTGAACATCAAATTAAATTGACGAATGCCTGTAAAATTTTTAGCTCCACATTTTGGACAAGCAATCTCATGATCTTTGATGAATTGTTCCATCTCTTCGTTTGACATTCCAGCAGCACTGACTTCATTATGTGTTGCTTCTTCGATCAATTGATCGGCACGAAAACGGGATTTACATTCTTTACAATCCATCAAAGGATCACTAAAACCACCAACATGGCCACTGGCAACCCATACTTCTGGATTCATCAATATGGCTGATTGAATCCCGACATTATTTGGATCTTCATGGATAAACCGCTTCCACCATGCTTTTTTTATATTATCTTTGAGCTCGATTCCTAATGGACCGAAATCCCATGTATTGGACAAGCCACCATAGATCTCTGATCCTTGGTAAACGAATCCGGCATTTTTCATGTGTGCTACCACATCGTTAAATGACAATCCACTCATTATTGTTCTCCATTTCTATTTGTACCATGACAAAAAAAGGCACAAAGATGTACCTTAATATTATATATCAATTTTGCTCGAAATTGAAGTTAAAAATCGTAAGCTCGATAGGTTTAAGTTTAGATAATACGCAATCCAACTTGCCCATTGTATAAAATCGGATTGATCCATCGTATAGTGCTGACAAAACGATTCGTAGGCAACGGGCTGTACATGAAATAAAGAATGAATTTGGATCAATTCGGCTTTCTTTTTTTTACCAATATGCGATGGATTGCAATAAGAACATAGAAAACCACCTTGTTTGATGGATAAGGCCTCAATAGAATGTGTCCGACCGCATTGAACACAATGATCCACACAAGGATCGATTCCTTGATGATGAATGATTTCTTTTAAACAAAGACAGGCATACGTATATCCATTTGTATGGGTATGAAACGCTTGCCAACAAGTCGTCATAAGATGCATAAATGCTACATTGATGGGTCCTAAATGAACCAGATCATTGAGAACTTGACATGCGGTCTGTATTTCCAGATCTTCTAAAATATGATAAAAATACTGTTTGTTTGCTCCATATAACAACAAGGGAAATCGATTGGGCCTTTCATCAATGGTAAGATGCACCAAACTAAATGGTTGGCATAGTATGCGATTTTTTGATTGCATCGATTGTACACCGCGTGCTCGTACTCGCAAAATTTCATGGGATGTCAACAAAGTGATAATGGCATCTTTTTCACGATATTCTTCATTTTTTAAGATCAAAGCATCGATGTCTCTAGTCGTCATCAAATTCATCCAATCCAAACGCCTTGATCTTGTCTTCGTGATTTCGCCAATTGGGTTCAACACGAACATACAATTCCAATTCGACGCGTTGTCCAAGCAAGTCACTTAGCTCTTTTTGTGCCGCTAAGCGAATGGAACGAATCATTCTTCCTTGTTTACCAATCAAAATGCCTTTCTGACTCTTCTTATCCACGACCACCATCATTTGAAGATGATACCCATTTGTCCTATGCTCGCTTTTTTCCAGTAAGACAGCTACACTATGCGGAATTTCTTCATGGGTACGCAATAAGATCTTTTCCCGTACGATCTCACACATACGAAAATTAAGATCATGATCACTTTTCATTTCTTCTGGAAATAAAGCAGGACCTTCTTTTAAATACGACTTCATCACTTTTAAAATTTCCGCTAAATTATCGGCTTTTTTGGCACTAATGGGAATGATTTCATCAAAATCATAAACTTTAGACCAATTCAAACAAACATTCATCAGTTTTTCTTTGCTCATTTGATCAATTTTATTGATCAATAAGATGACTGGTTTATGAAGGGATTGAATGCGTTCAAGAATAAATGTATCCCCTGCTCCATAGGTTTCCATTCCATCCACGATCCATGCCAAAACATCACAATCTTCCATCGCCGAATAGGCATTCTTATTTAGAACACGACCCAATTGTTGCTGCGGTTTATGAATACCCGGGGTATCCACAAATACATATTGAGCATCCGGTTTTGTCAGGATGCCAGCAATGTTGTTCCGTGTAGTATTGGGCTTATCCGACATGATGGCAATTTTTTCTTTGAGCAATTGATTCATCAATGTACTCTTGCCCGCATTGGGACGCCCAATAATCGCAATGAATCCTGATTTATACATACTCTGTTTCCTCCTAGATCACTTTTGGGATAAAAATCATAAGTCCGGTAATGGCTGCACAAAGACAAATGATCAATACCCCAAAAGCAGCCATATCTTTGATTCGTTTTGCGCGTGGATCCCGTTTTAAACTGATATAATCCACACATCGTTCAATACAAGAATTGACGACTTCTGCCGCAATGACAAGGCCAATGCACCAAATGATCTTGAGCCATTCATCCCCATTTAACCGAAAGAGAAAGCCACATACGATCACAACAAGGCCAAACCCCATTTGATAGCGAATACTGCGATCTTTCAAACAAGTCAAAAAGCCACAATAGGCATAATAAAATCTACCGAGAAACCATTTCATCCAATATCACATCCTGTAATCCGAACATTTCTTTTTCATCTTCGGGGCTCATATGATCATATCCCATCAAGTGCAAAAGGCCATGGCAAAATAAGAAACAAGCCTCACGACGAATCGAGTGCCCATACTCTTTTGCCTGCAAACGAATTGCATCAACATTGATGAAAATATCACCTAGTTCATACTGATCTTCTTGTGTATATGCATCGTCTAGATCATCTTGCAGCGCAAAACTAATGACATCCGTAGCTCGATCGATATTTCGATACATCCGATTGATTTCATGAATTCGTTCTGGTGTGACATAAATCACAGATAAGGACCAATTTCCTGGTCGATCCAATATTTCACATGTTTTTTCTAAGATAGCTTGATAGTCTTTTTTGAACCGATACATCATCGGATCTTTTGCTTCATTGATAAAAATAATTTCCATACTGAGAGTATATCATAAAAAGGGGCATTCTCCTGTCCCTTAGCTATTATTTTTTAGTACCGTATCCATCGTTATTTTATGGATGCGTTGGATATCCAGCATCATCACGAACAGATAGCCAACAAAAACTAAAAGTATCATGCGAAGCTTGCCGTTCGCACTTAAGAAGAAAGCAAACCAACCATCCATGGTTTGCATCATCTTCCAGATATATGCCATGAGCCATTCACTCACAAAGGACATTACGATGCAAACAATCAATACGACAATGATAGTTGGTCCGATGATGATTTTCGAAATTTCTTTTGTGGAATATCCTAAAATCTTGGTCATCGAAATGACATTTTCATTGCGTTCAATGATCAATTTGGTTAATAAGTACAACAGGATCACGGCACATACAACACAAAGATATTGAAAATACGACATATAAGCTCCCATGGAATGATCAAGTTGTTTGGCCATTTTCAAAATGTCTTTTTACTGATGGTCGTCACAATAGAATGACTATCGATATCATTGATCTTTTCATTAGAAAACCATCCATTGGTATAGTCATCAAAAAGCGATGTAAATTGCGTATTGGTTGTAAAGACAGCAAGAGAACCTGAATAATCATAGATTCCTGCCACTTTTAATTCGTAGGTGGAAATCATATTGAGCATGCAAAACAATCGTATCACCAACTTGGATATCGTATTTATCATGCATGCTTTGACTAATCAATATTTGATTTCCTTTCAAATGACGCAGTTGTTTGGATCGAGTAAATTGACTACTTGGTTTTACACCAAAAATGGACACCTCTTCTTGGAAAGAATTGGTTTTATAATTGAGTGTTTCCATCAAAAAAGATTCTGCTGATGAAACCGATGTTGTTACATCATCATCGGTTACGATTGTTTCATATTTGGCTAACATCAAACTCGATACATCGTTTTGATAATGTTTTAACGTATCGGGTAGGCCAATAGCCATAGAAAGCAAGATCATCACAAAGAAGATACCAACACATACAGTTGCATAAGTCGGTATATTCTGCAAAGTCATACGCCATTGGATTCGATGCAAAAATGATCCATGTCGTAAAGAAATCGCATGACGTTGTTTGGCTTTGTGTAGATCATGTCGTAAGAAGGCCAATGGTGAAAATTTAAGTTTGCGATAAATCACCCATCCATCTATCACAAATATCAAACATAAAGGAATGATGGTCGTTTGAATAAAGGCATCAGCTGAAAACAAGGTGTGATACGTAGGTAAACTGTAACTATTATAATACATATTGACAACCACATTTTTTAATACCGTATAGCCTAGGAGATTGCCTATACAACATGAAACCAAAGTAATCAACATGGGCATGAGCATGTACTGTTTCCATAAGACTTTCCTGTCTTATCCAAGTGCTCGTAATGTTCCAATGACCGAGGCTTCTTTGGTGATAGTATTGCTGATAGTGATAGAAAAGATAAAAGCCATCACCATGATCAATACATAAAGGATAACACCACTCATAGCTCGATCGGAACCCATATCATCGATTGTAAATTGAATCGTCTGATTCCTATAAACGGGTAAAAAATCTTCTATTTTATTCCCATTTGTGGTAATTTGTGTGATCAGTGCCTGTAAAAAATCATCCGATGCTTCTTTATCGGATCCTTTTTGATTCGTAAATGTATATGCATAATTATAATGGGTAGAAGTATCGATGGATGCAAAAGCAGCATCGGTAACTAGACCCACATCAAAGGTCAATGCATCGTACATGACATCACTGTTATTTTGAAACAGTGCCGAATAATCAACATTGGCCACAAAACCACTGACTGTAAAAGATTGGTTACCAATATGCAACGTATCGCCAACTTTAATATTGGCGTTATCGGCATGCATTCGATCAATGGCAATTTCATCATTTTTGGTTGGAAGCGATCCTTCCATCACACAAGCTGTATCGACTTTTTTGCGAATAGAGTAAATACGGATGACACTTGATCGATCATCCACTTTTTCGGTGGATTCTTTAAAAATTTGCATACACATTGACTGGTTGTGCAGTAAATGAAGTATCTTTTAAATTATATGTATCGATGGCTTTTTGATAAGCAGCATCTATTTCTTGATTGGCTTGTTCGTAGGCTTCTTGTCGATAGGCTTCGGGAACAGTTTGATCGATTTTTTCATAAGCTTTCTGCTGATAATATGCTTTGATATTGGCTTTTTTGCCACTGGCAATATTTTTCAATGATTCATTGCTGGCTTGTTCTGTAATTCAAAATGACCGTCCTCTAAATGATAGGTCGATTGACTGGTTTTGACGCTAACTAACATACTGCCATTGGTCACATATATAGCCGAGACAAAACCAATGGTCAAGATCATAAATACACTCACCACCAGATATTTTATCCATTCAGCTCGTAATTCGCGTAAAATTCGTTTTCGTAGTGGATTCCTCATAATGGCTACCATTTCAATGTCACTGCGGATACTTTTTCATGATTGAACGTATCATTTCGTACCGTTCCATCGTGTAAATGAATAATGTGATCAGCCATATGACAAATGGCTTCATTATGAGTAACCATCAATATGGTGTTCCCATATCGTGCATTGATGGTTTCAATCAAAGTAAGAATTTCTTTTGAGGTATGATAATCCAAGGCACCAGTGGGTTCATCACATAATAACAAACTGGTATTTTTAACGATGGCTCGACCAATAGATACACGCTGTTGTTGACCACCAGAAAGCTGATTAGGAAACTTATCGCGATGATCCCACAATCCCAAAATTTTGATCAATTCATTCACATCCAATGGATCATCGGCAATGTAAGCACCCGTTTCAATATTTTCCGTAACAGTTAGATTGGGAATCAAATGATACATTTGAAAGACATAACCAACATGTTTCCTCCGATATTGGGTCAAATGCTTGTCATCCATCGTTTCTAATACAGTATCGCCAATTTGGATGGTTCCACAATCAACAGTATCAATTCCACCAATGATATTAAGAAGGGTCGATTTACCGGAACCGGAAGGGCCTAGTAATACACAAAATTCGCCTTGTCTTAACGAAAAACTCACATCTTTTAATACATTTTGTACAGAATCACCATATTCATATTACACAGATCATTAACTTTTAAAAAAATGTTCATTGGCTTCTCCTTCTTGTTTTTTGCTCCAATGTAAAATATGACGCTTAATAAAAAATAAAATATGAACAAGGAACAAAACGATACATAGACTCAATAATCCCATCCAAAAAGAGTTCGTAGCCATCAATAATCGATTCATCTTTAACACCTCTTTTCATCCGTCACAATAGCTGCACACATCGCAATCCCCTCTTGTACCATCGTTCGATAGGATGTCGTACATTGATGAATCTGATCAAATCGTTGTTTTGCCTTTTCTACATCGCCATATACTTTCCAACAACCAATCCATTTACATTCCCTTTGTTCAATGAAACCGATGACATCTTCAATTGAATAGCCTAAAAAGATACCTACTTCATGAGGAAATATATCGCCTTGTTGAAGACGGTGAATCAAATGGGCAACACAACAAACGGGATGCGTATTGGTATAGCCATAGGGTTCCAGTAAACATTGCACTTTTTGATCCGTTAAGATCTTTTCAATATCTTTTGAACGATAGATATAAACAAGTACGCGATCATTCATGATCCGGATGGGAATTAGACGAATTCCTTTTGGTACTAAGATCCGATTGATTCGCACACATTCTTCTACCAACGATTGATGGTCATGATAAGGACAATTAAACAAACTTCCTGCTTTGATTCCTGCAAGTGTAGGTGCTGCTTGATGCATGATATCCATTTCCGACATGTTTTTCTCCTGTTAGCTTTATCTAACTATTTATATGTTAGCATAGACTAACTTTAGAGTCAAAACCGGAATGTTCATTTTCCTCCTACATAAAAAAGCCGAATCGCTGTTAGATTCGACTATTTTACTGATGCTCGTTTTAAGAAGCTATAGGTCATTTCGATTTGTTTATTTAATGGTTGTCGCTTATCTTTATCCTCTACCAACATCTTCGTCAACAATCGCATAGCAACCGCTCCCATATCGTATTCAGGAATGTTGTAAGATGAAATATGTGGACGAACCATATTCAGATATTTATTGTTGAGAATACAAATCAATTCATAGTCATCCGGTACTTTATAGCCGGCTTCTATGGATGCATTTAATACAGCAATCGCCTGCGAATCACGCAATGTGATGACCATTTGACTTGGTTTCATCTTTTTAAAATGTTCCGTTAAGAAAACATAAGAAGATTTATAAGAATCATCATAAGAAATATATTTTTCAAATTTCTTCCCTTTTTCTTCAAAGGCTTTATCAATACCATTCTTCAATTGCTCCATCATGGAAAGATTCAATTTGTCTTCCACCAAAGCAATATCTTCAACGCCTTTATCGAAACAAGCATTAACTAGATCATAGGCCATTTGCTCAAAATCTAAATATACATTTCCCACATTGGCAATATTGGTTTCTGGAATCTTACTACCAACAATGACCATTGGAATTTGATATTCATTTAAAACTTCTAATTCATCTTCAGAAAAATTATCATTAAATAAGATGACACCATCCACTCTGGACTTAATGATGGATTCGATGACATCTTGCATCCTGGAAATTCCCTTGGATGTTGTATGAAACATAATATTGTAATTATAGATCTTTGCCACATCCATCAACCCATTTAGGATCTTTGCATGATATGGAAACATTTTTTCGCCCATAACGATGGATACGGTCGTTGTTTTGGATAAAGCCAGTCCTTGTGCAATCGCATTGGGTTTATAGCCTAATTTCTCAATGGCTTTTTGTACTCGGATCCGTGTATCTTCACGAACGACATTGCTGTCGTTGATCACACGTGAAACCGTAGCCAAAGATACATCCGCCTCTTTTGCGACATCGTATATCGTTATTCTTTTCATTCGCTACCTTCGTCTTTCTTATCAAAAAATTTCTGAATGCCACCAAAAACGGCTTTGTTGAACTTATCCGTTAATTCTTCGGCAGCATCTACACCTTTCTTCAATCCTTCACTTTCTCGAACAATATCCAATCGTTTATCTGCCTTATCGACCAAATCAGCAATTTTATCATTGGACATGAGAATTTCTGTCGTTGATTTAAAACCATCGACGATCAATCCGGTTGCCCCTTCGATTAAATCTTTGCTGGCATCAATGGTTTGTTTAAAATTATCGCTATTCGATACATCCACAGCTTTCTGGCGTGTCGTATCAATGATATTTAATACGTTATCTTTCGCATTCGTAAGATTTTCTTTGATCTTCTCTGGATCGGAATTTTCTTTTAAAACTTGTCGCAAATCATCAAAAACATCTTTGATTTGTTTCTTTCCTTCATCAACGACCTGTTCATTTTCTTTATTATCTTCTTCACGAAAAGAATCCAATTCTTCCAATGATTTTTCTTCAAGCTCATCGACTACATTTTTCTTTTCTTCAGCCATCATTCTTCCTCCTGACTATGATTTACCGGAAATTCTCGGTGCTCTTCTCTTTTTTCGTTGACCTTATCAACAACTGTATCCTTTACATCATTGGCAACCGATTTTACTTTGTCTACATTTTCTTTGATGCTACCATCGGCTTTTTTATCAGCCAACCATTCCTTCACTTGTTTTGATCCTTTATCCAATGATCTGGCTGTCTCGACGACGACTTCACGTGCTTTTGTATTGACATCATCCACACTCTTTGACACATTCTCAATGGTTTCCAGTGGCGTATCTAATTTACGCACCTGCTCATTGACGATAGCCAATGTTTTATCAAATTCTTTAAGCGTTTCAATGATCTTTTTAAATAAAAAGGCTAAATACACTAGAGCAACAACGCCAGCAACGGGTAAAAGATATCGAAATAATTGAGCAATTGCTCCTAATAATTGATCCATTGTCACATCATCACCTCGAGTGCATTATAACACTTTATTTTAGCTCTATCCACCGTAAATGAAAATTTTTTCATGATTTTGAAAGCTCTTACGAACCTAAAAAAAAGAGGAACTAGTCCTCTTCTAACCGCTTCTTTAACATATCTTTTAATAAATAGATATCTTTACTTGACATAAATAGGTAAACAGCAGGCCCCATGGTTTCTAATATTGCCGCCGATGGTTCATCGACATCCAACAACCGTCCCTTAGGACACAATGCCAATAGATCTTGAATCGTTACTGTAATATCCGGCGTTTCACGAACGGCATTTTTGGGAAAATCACACAATACAACTTCATCCGCCATATTTAGACTATCCGCAAATCCTTGTAGAAAATATTGTAGACGACTATAACGATCCGGTTTGTACAAAGCGATGACCTTCTTACCGGGATACTTTTTACGAGCAGCATCGATCATATAACGAATCGCCGTCGGATGATGTGCATAATCATCAACCAAGACAGAATCCTTAACTTCTTCGACTACACTTCTTCGAGCAATGCCTTTAAACGTCTCCAAACCATCAACGATATCTTCCACTTTCATGCCTAAACTATGGGCCAGCGCAAAACATCCCAAAGCATCTTGCAAGAACGTAGATGAAGTCTCGTGCAAAGAAATATGTGCGATTTCTTTTCCTTCGTGTTTTACATCAAAATGCATACCAAATGGTCCTTGTTCAATATGAATAGCTTGATAATCATTGCCATCCTTGAGACCATAAGTAACCGTAGGCACATGATATTTTAATGTAGGTAGCCAGGGATCATCTCCAAAATAAACGATCTTCTTCTGGACTTGATCGGCAAATTGTTGAAAGGCGGATACATAATCATCCATATCTTTATAGTAATCGATATGATCCAATTCCACATTGGTAATCAATGCATAATCGGGATGATAGCACAAAAAATGTCGTTTAAATTCACAAGATTCAAACACAAAATATTCGCTGCCCTTAGGCATATGGCCATGTCCATCCCCAATCAAGTAACCTGTTTTCGCATAACGAGGAAGGATCCATCCTAAAAGTCCTGTCGTTGTGCTTTTTCCATGAGTTCCTGCTACGCTAATGGATTCATAATTTTTCGCAAATTCACCAAGAAAATCAAAGTACCAATAAGCTTGTACATTTGGGTTTTCTTGTGCTGCCTTAATTTCTGGATTGCTTTCATCAAATGCACCACCCATGATGACGATATCCCCATCATGAATGTTCTTGGCATCGAAGGAGCCAAACGGAATGTTTCGTTCTGTTAATCCATCTTGCGTAAAAATATATTTGTCGATATCGGAACCAGTCACTGGATAGCCTTCGTCATGTAAAATACAGGCCAAAGCGGCCATTCCTGTTCCTTTGATTCCTACAAAATGATATGCCATAGTTTCACCCCTTAGTTTTTAGAAGCAAATAACTTCTCTTGTTTTGGCTTTTCTTCTTCGTTCTTTTCTAAGATGTCATCTAACGCAATGGCTTCGGTTTCATCTTTTGCTTTTTGACCCACCGTATCTGGGTCCTTACGAGGAATTTCGTTTTCTTTTCGATAGCTTGGAATGTCTTGACCAAACATTGGTGAAATAACTTGTTCAAAAGAAGAAGAGACAACAGGTTTTTCTAATTCCACTGCATTATGGATCTTATCATACTCTTTTTTATCATCCGCCGTATTCCCAAAGATGGGACTCATGATACTTTGATAATTATATTCTTGTTGTTTTTTACGTACAGGTTTGGCATCTTGATTTAATTTACTACGATCAAAATGATACGGTTTCTTATAAGTCGGACTCGTGTCTTTTTTTTGCACTTTTTGAATATCTAAAGCGCCAAACTGCGTAGCTTTCTTTTCTGGTACAGGATCTAAAACAACATCGGCTAACGAAACAGGATCCGGTTGTTGTACAGGTTGTGGTTTTTCGGGTTCCACCACGGTTGGTTGTGGACTAGGTTCCGCTGCTTTTTTTGGTTCTTCCTTTACTTCTTCTTCGATTTCTTCTTGTTCGTCATCGATATCTTCATCAAAAATAGATTTCATTAAATTCTTAAATTTTGGCATTTCCATACTCCTTTTCCACCGTCATCGCTACATAATCCATCACTTCTTGTTCGGTTTTTCGAAAGGGTGTCACAAACCGACTGATTTCATGACCATCTCGATAGGCAATAAAGCTTGGTACGCTTTGTATTCCAAGGTCTTTACAAAGATCCAACAATTCATCTCGTTGTACTTGATAAAAGGATACATCGGTAAATTTGGGTTGGATATGTTCGATGACCCTGTCCATTCCCACACAATCCGAACATCCCATGCCTGTGAACAAAAAAACCGAAATCGAATCTTGCAGCATGGTTTTCACATAAGCTTCATTTGTATGTATCGGCTTCATTATATCACCGTTTCCAAACACAACGATAAATTGGTTGCCCTTTTGCGACAAATTTTTCTTCGTATTCCGTTTCGACATCTTCTGGATGTGGTTCTTTTCGATAATCCACATTCACTTCGAACATCTGAAATCCCGCGTTTTGAAATTCAATCAAAGAATATTCAAACAATTTCGCATTATCCGTTTTCATTTGGATTTGTCCATCCTTTGCCAATACTTCTTTGTATTGTTCTAAAAAACGCGTATTTGATAATCGCCGTTTCGCATAGCGTTTCTTTGGCCATGGATCCGAAAAATTCAAATGAATGACATCGATTTCCTGCTTTCCGAACCATTCATTCAATGTTTGTGCATCTCCACGAATCAAACACAACTTGCCTTTTTCGGTATCTGTATCATATTTTTTGGCTGCAACACCGGCTGCACTATCATTTTTTTCAATAGCTACAAAACCTTCTCGCGGATAGAGCTTTGACATACCTAATGAATAATTGCCTTTACCACAACCAATTTCCACATGAAGAACTTCCGTATCTAAGAATTGCTTCCATTTCCCCATGTATTGTTCCGGTTCTTTGATACGGCATTTCGCCTGCTCTAAATATTCAACGGCCCATGGGATCTTTCGCATTCGCATGATGAGTTCCTCCTTATACACGACGCTTATTTTACCATAACTAACTTGGAAAACAAACTGAATCACTTCACAAAAAAAGACTTGTATCTTTCAACAAGTCTTATGCTTCTTCTTTCTTTGGTTGATCTTCCGTTTTAGGTTTTGGCAATAATGCCTTTGCACTTACATTGATTCGACCTTTGCGATCAATTTCGGTAACTTTGACATCAATGGTATCCCCAATCTTCAATACATCTTCTACCTTATCAATATGATGATGGCTGATCTTGGAAATATGAAGAAGTCCATCTGTATTGCCAAATAAATTGACAAAGGCACCAAATTTTTCAATACGAACAACCTTAGCCGTATAGACATCGCCAACTTTCGCAACACGTACAATGTTATTGATCAATTCTTTGGCTTTATCGATAGCGGCTTGATCCATATGATAAATCACCACATGACCATCATCATCGATATCGATCTTGACATTGTCGCATTTTTCAATGATTTCATTGATCATCTTTCCGCCTGGACCAATCACATCTTTGATCTTTTCTGGATCAATCTTCATTGTGCCCATTTTTGGTGCATACGGACTTAATTCCTTGCGAGGCTCTGGAATAGCTGCCAACATGTTATCGAGAATTTCTAAACGCGCTTTATGAGCCTGTGCTAATGCTTCCTCAAAAATATCTCGAGTGATTCCTGTTGTTTTAATATCCATTTGTAAAGCTGTAATGCCATTTTTGGTTCCAGCAACTTTAAAGTCCATATCACCAAAATGATCTTCCATTCCTTGGATATCTGTCAATACCGTGTATTTTCCGGTTTCATCATTCATGATCAATCCCATCGCAATCCCAGCAACAGGGGCTTTGATTGGAACACCAGCTGCCATCAATGACATCGTGCCCGCACAAATACTTGCTTGTGAGGAAGATCCATTACTCTCCATGACATCAGCAACTGTACGAATGGTATATGGGAATTCTTCTTCCGATGGTAATACTTGTTTTAAAGCACGTTCACCCAAAGCACCGTGTCCAATTTCACGTCGTCCTGGACTGCCCATACGACCAGTCTCACCTACACAATAAGGAGGGAAATTATATTGATGCATGAATCGTTTGGATTCATTGGTCGTTAGGTCATCAATGATCTGATTTTCATTCAATGCACCCAATGTTGTAGTGGATAACACTTGTGTCTCACCACGTGTAAACAATGCCGAACCATGGACACGAGGCAACAAATCCACTTGTGAATTCAATGGACGAATTTCATCAATTTTACGTCCATCGGGACGAACTTTGTCTTCAATGATCAAACGACGGACTTCATCGGCTTCAATACCATGACAAATTTCACGTGCTTGTTTGATCGCATTGGCTTGTTCTTTTTCTGAAGCATATTCTTTCGCTTCGATCATCGCTGCTGCCTCATCGGTCAATTCATCAATTTTATTGTAACGATCCAATTTTTCTTTAATGGATACAGCTTCACGAATCTTGGCTTCATAGCCTTCGCGTACGGCTGCATCGACTTCTGGATCGACAGTGTACAAATCAATTTCCCGTTTTGGTTTGCCACAAGCTTGAATGATTTCTTCTTCAAAAGCGCATAATTTCTTTACTTGTTCATGTCCAAACATCAAGGCTGCCAACATATCTTCTTCACTGACTTCTTTGGCACCAGCTTCTACCATGTTTAAGGCCTTGGCCGTACCAGCAACCGTTAGATCAATATCACTTTGTTCTTGTTGAGCTACCGTTGGATTGGCAATAAACTCGCCATCGACACGACCGACGTGCACACCGGCAATAGGACCATTAAATGGAATATCCGAAATACACAAAGCCAAACTAGCACCAAACATTGCTGCCATTTCACTTGGATAATCGGGATCGACGCTCAATACTGTATTGACAACTTGCACTTCATTACGGAAACCTTCTGCAAATAAAGGACGAATCGGACGGTCGATCATACGTGCTGTTAAAGTGGCATGTTCACTTGGACGTCCTTCTCTTCGTAAAAATCCGCCTGGAATTCTTCCAACCGAATACAATTTTTCTTCAAAACTTACTGTAAGCGGGAAAAAATCAATACCTTCTTTGGCTTGATGACTCGCACAAGCGGTTGACAATGTGACTGTATCTCCATAACGAACGATGACTGCTCCATCGGCTTGTTTTGCGATTTCCCCTGTTTCTACTGTGATCCCCCGACCACAGAATTCAAAATGAAACTCTTGTTTCGCCATATTTTTATTTTCACCTCATTTAACCTTATGAATCGTAACATAGAAATCTAAAAAAAGATAGAAAAAAAGTAATCGACAAGCGATTACTTTCTCAATCCTAATTCAGCAATAAGTTTTTTATAACGATCTAAGTCCTTACGTTGTAAGTAAGCTAACAAATTCTTACGACGTCCAACCTTTTTCATCAAACCACGTTGTGAATGATAATCATGTTTGTGTTCTTTGAAATGTTCTGTTAAACGGTTGATTTCAGCGGTCAAGATGGCCACTTGAACTTCTGGAGAACCTGTATCTCCTTCATGAATCGCATACTTTTTGATAATTGCATCTTTTTCAGATTTCAGTAACATAATATCCTCCTCTTACTGTCCTTTTCTACCAAGCAAAGGGTTGGATGTTCCCTGTTCCTAGTACAAAAGCGAAAATATGGTATCATGAATCTTCCAAAAAATCAACTAAGATCGTATTTAAGATTTCTAGACCCGCAGGCGTACAAACACATCGACCATTCTGAATCTTCAAATCATTTGCATATTTCTTCAATACTGGTTGATATTCTTTTTCAAAATCCCGATGATATTTTTGATTCCAAGCTTGCACATTCAAGCCAAAAGATGTCCGTAAACTCATCATGATGGCTTCAAAAGGAGGGTCGGACTCTACATATTCGCGAATCGATCCATGTTGGATATAGTCCTGCAATGACGAATTGTGATCGTATCGTTTCCCGTGGATCCTTCCAGAAGCGCCACATCCGATGCCCACAAAATCCGAATCGTCCCAGTAACATAAGTTATGTCGCGAATACATCCCATTTTTACAATAGGAACTAATTTCATATTGCTCATATCCTGCATTTGTTAATTCTTGTCGAATTTTTTCATACATGTCGGCTTCCAAATCCGGATCACAAGGGGCAATGCCTTGTTTGCCAAAGATGGAATGGGGTTCGATCTGTAAAGAATAGATGGATAAATGAGGAAGATCCAATCTTAAAAAAGTATCCAGATCTTTTTGAAGATCGGCCATTGTTTGTTTCGGCAAGCCATACATTAAATCAATGGAAATATTTTGAATTCCATGATCTCGACAATATTGGATGCACTGAAAAATATCTTCCGGTGTGTGCTTTCTTCCTAATGTATCAAGTATCGATGGTTGAAAAGATTGGACACCTAAACTAATGCGATTGATTCCCCATTGGGCATACATCTGAATTTTTTGTTGCGTTAATGTTTCTGGATTGCATTCAATGGTCCATTCATAGTTTTGGGCAAGATATGGCTGAAAACGTTTCACAATGGGTTCTAACATCGAATTCGATAAACTGCTTGGTGTTCCACCACCGAAATATAATGTTTCAATAGAAGAAAACGAAAGTGAGTCGATTTCTTCTAACAGTCGATTCAGCCATTTTTTTTGCATCGATGTGTTGGTTTTATAACGAAAAAAATCACAATAGGCACAAATGGAATCACAAAACGGTATATGCACATACACATGCATCAGTCATCATCCATCGAAAGAACAGCCATGAAAGCTTCTTGAGGAATTTCGACAGAACCCACCATTTTCATTCGTTTCTTTCCTTCCTTTTGTTTTTCTAAAAGCTTTTTCTTTCGTGAAATGTCACCACCATAACATTTTGCCAAGACATTTTTACGTAAAGCTTTGATATTGGTACGGGCAATCACTTTGCCACCAATGGCTGCTTGTACAGGAATTTCAAATTGTTGACGAGGAATGAGTTCTTTCAATTTTATCGCCATCGCATTGCCGCGATTAAACGCAAAATCTTTATAGACGATGGTCGATAAGGCATCGACAACTTGTCCATTTAATAAGATGTCCATCTTTACCAACTGGGATGGTCGATAGCCAATTAATTCATAATCCAAAGAGGCATATCCTTTGGTTGCACTTTTCATCTTGTCAAAAAAATCAAAAATGATTTCGCTCAATGGTAATTCATAAACCAACTGCATGCGAATGTCATCTAACACTTGTAAATCGACATATTCACCGCGTTTTTTCTGACACAATTCCATCATGGGTCCTACATATTCATTTGGAACCAAGATTTCTGCTTTGACATAGGGTTCTTCAATGCGATTGATCTTTTGCATCGGTGGTAACGCACTGGGATTATCAATAGCCTCCATCGTACCATCGGTTTTATAAACATGATAAATAACTGAAGGACTGGTCGCAATCAATTGCAGATTGTATTCGCGTTCTAATCGTTCTTCGACCACATCCATATGCAGCAAGCCTAAAAAACCGCAGCGAAAGCCAAATCCTAAAGCTTGTGATGTTTCTGGTTCAAAATGGAGCGAGGCATCATTTAGTTTTAATTTTTCTAATGCTTCTTTTAGATCATCATATCGTGCATTATCTACTGGATAGAGCCCACAATATACCATAGGATTCATTTCACGATATCCTTGCAGTGGCTGATTAGCTGGATGCAAAGCATTGGTGATCGTATCTCCAACACGCACATCTTCGATATTTTTTATAGCAGCCGAGATCCATCCTACATCCCCTGTATTTAACTGAGACTCGGTAACTTCTTTTGGGGTATGGACACCAACTTCTAAAACTTCATATTCTGCTCCTGTAGCCATAAAACGAATCTTGTCATGGGGCTTGATCGTACCATTTTTTATGGAAACAAACGCAATGACACCGCGATAGGAATCATACAATGAATCAAAGACCAAGGCTTGTAACGGGGCTTGCGGATCACCACTAGGAGCCGGTAGATCATGGACGATTGCCTCTAAGACTTGATCTACATTTTTTCCCGTTTTCGCTGATATTTCTACGGCATGCGAGCAATCCAAACCAATCAGATCTTCAATTTCCTTTTTAACAACTTCAGGTTGTGCACTAGGAAGATCGATCTTATTGATGACAGGAATGATTTCCAGATCATTTTCTAAGGCTAGATAGACATTGGCTAAAGTTTGTGCTTGAACGCCTTGTGCCGCATCCACAACCAAAATGGCTCCGTCACAAGCTGCCAATGAGCGAGAAACCTCATAGGAAAAATCGACATGACCGGGTGTGTCAATCAAATGGAAAAGATAGTCTTCGCCATTTTTGGCATGATAACGAAGCTGAACCGCATTGAGCTTAATGGTGATACCACGTTCTCGTTCCAGATCCATAGAATCCAAGATCTGATCCTTCATTTCTCGTTTTTCTACCGTTTGTGTCAATTCCAAGATACGATCAGCCAAAGTGGATTTTCCATGATCGATATGGGCAATAATTGAAAAATTTCGTATATGTTTTTGGTCCATGTCTACTCTCCTATTCCACTATTTTGCCAACGAAATTACGTCCTTGACCATTATAAAAGTCTTTGGCCTTCATGAGTGGTTTCCCTTCCATTTGGCAAGCACCACATAACAAGATTCCTTCATGTAAAGCAATCGCATATTGGTCTTCTTGCAAACCAAGAATCGTTCCCAAAGGTTGGGTATGACCCACTTGATACGATGGTTGAAATACCTTTAGCTTTTTCTTACCTATATATATGTAGGCTCCGGGATGATCCGACAATGCCCGAATTTGATTGATGATTCGTTGATCTTCTTGATTGAGATCAATATGTTCTTCGGCTTTAGAAATGACAGGTGCATAACTGACCAAGCTTTCATCTTGATCGATATATTTTGCCTGATCCGAACAAATGAGATCAAAGTCTTTGATCAATAACTGACCGGCTGCTTTTCCCATTTTTTCAAAAACGGTAGTCGATGTATCCATCGGTGAAATTTTCACGATTTGAGTATCTAAGACGGGACCAGCATCTAAACCAGAAACCATTTTCATCAATGACATGCCACTCATTGTTTGTCCATCCCAAATGGCTCTTTGAATAGGTGCACCACCACGATATTTTGGCAATAATGAACCATGTAGATTGACGCATCCATACGTAGGTGCCATCAACACTTCATTCGGTACGATCTGTCCATACGCACATGTAACGATCAGATCGGGTCGTTGATCTAAAATAGGTTGATAGTCTTCTTTTATTTTATAGGGTTGAAAACAAGGAATCTGATATTTTAAAGCGAATTCCTTTACAGGAGAATATTGGAGTACGTGTTTCCGTCCTACACGTTTATCGGGCTGGGTAATGACCATGGATACTTTGATATTCGCATCGAACATAGCTTGTAGAACATCGGCAGCAATTTGCGGTGTACCCATAAATAATACTTGATTTTCTGACATCGAGCATGCTCCTTTCAACTTGCCTATTATACCTTATTTTTGCACTCTTGTGTTGCAAAGAAGAAGAGAATTTGCTATAATCCTTTTGCGATTTATGTCAGGAGGTGCAGTCCATGCCACAGATTCAATCAAAGAAAAAACGTGTAAAAACCAACAACAAAGCGCATAAGTTGATGGTAACCAGAAAATCAGCATTGAAAACAAGCATCAAAAAAGTATTAACTGCTGTTGATGCTCAAGATAAAGAAGCTGCGATTGCTGCTTATAGCGAATGCTGCTCAAAATTAGATAGTGCTGTAGCCAAAGGGGTACATCACAAAAACTATGCTTCACGTCAAAAATCACGTTTGGCTAAAGCAATCAATTCGATTCAATAGTTTTTAAAAAGCACCACACGGGTGCTTTTTTTATGCATCTAACATTTTTAATACAAATTGTTCAAAGCCTTCATCTTTATCAATTTGTCCCCTTTTCATTTCTTGATCAAATGTAGCCAATGAAACCAATTGATCCAACAATTCTTGCGATGTGAAATTTTGTGCCCGCTGTGCATTGATCTTTACTCGATATGGATGGGCATGTAAGATCTTGGCGATTTCGGCCTGCGACATACCTTGTTCTACATATACATGCACTTGAAATAAGAAACGTATCTGACTTGCGAGCAAAGCCACGATCGCCACAGGCTCCATGTTCTGTTGACGAAAATTACGATAATAAGATAGAAGCAATAGCGCATTTCGAGAAAATAATGCATCCACCATTTTAAAAACATTATCCGTTGGTTCTGGTGTGATCAATTGTTGACAATCAGCAATGGTTGGCTTTTGCGAATACAGACTTAACTTTTCCATTTCATTTTCAATATGCAACGAATCATAACCAATTCGTGAACAGATCCAATCGATGGTTTGCCGATCTATCTGCATTCCTTTCTCTTTTGCTTTTTCCATCACAAAAGATCGTCGTGATTGATCATCCAATGGCATGCATGCATACACGGTTGACATACTAGCTAATTGTTTGACCGTTTTGCGTCGTTCATACAACTTTTCACAATCTGCACAAAAAATCATGATCAATTGATCCGATGGATCGGTTCTTTTTATAAAGGCTTCCAAATCATATTTTGTGCTATCTTTCATTGCCAAAAAAGTACAATGATGCAATATGATCATCTTTTTGTCATCAAAAATCGACAAGCTATCCATTTCCTGAAGAATCGTTGTTTGTTCGGTTTGCAGACAATCAAAATCAATAGTTTGTTGAATATCGTGTTTGTGTTTGATTGCTTCGATCCGTTGTTCCATCCGACTCCTATCGGTTCCATGTAAAATATAGTTCATGGCTTCATTATACTTGTCTTGACGATGCCAATCAAATGCGATGCGGTTTCAATACATAATATCCCTTTAAAACTGAAAAGATGGATCATTCCTTCTTTCCGGGTTTCAAAAAGGTGAATACCCAACGTATGACAATTCGCGATGACTGTGCTGGATGGATGACCATAATTGTTCTTTTTCCCTACCGAAACCAGACCCACTTTGGGTCGAGTTTGATCTAAAAAAGCCATACTACTTGATGTACTGGACCCGTGATGTCCTAGTTTTAAGATATCGACAGACAATTTATATTGTTGGATCAATTCTTGTTCCACCTGTACACTGGCATCTCCCATCCATAAATAATGAAAATCATCATACGAAAAATAAGAAACAATACTTTCATCATTGGTATCTGACGTTTCTCTTTTTGGCAGCAGAGAGAAAAAAGGATATTTCACCTTTGGCTTTTCATATCGCGAACGAATCACTTGTTGGATAGGAATCATTTTTTCAAGTTCTGTCACGCCGCCATCATGATCAAAATCCGAATGGGTCACAATTAAAGCATCTAAGCGTTTAACTTGCAAATCCTTTAGAACGGGTACAATAATATCTTTCACATTATCTCGATAAAAGCTTTGTCCACAATCGATCATAATGGCACTTTGATGAAAGGGTTCCAAGATCAAAGTACAATCTCCTTGACCAATATCGATCATATATACATGAAAAAAAGGATCCATATAGGGTTGCAGCCATGGCAATATACATAAACCAATACATGCTATTTTGCGTTTTTCCGGGTACAGCACAAAACCAATCACAAGAAGATAAAAAAGAAGGCCTGGAACATAATGAAAATGCGATAACGGAAATTTTTGGATCCAATCGTACCATACATTCGTAAGTGATTGTCCCAATGGAAGCAAAGAACATAATACGATATAGCTGTGAATGGTACGTATCCAGGAAAAACAAAGAAGCAATGGAATATTGAGCTCATGAAAATAAATCAATTGACTGATTGCCAGAAGGAAAGCACGATATTGTTTTCGTTTGTTTGTATATGGAATCAATCGATAAAGAATGGGAAACACGAAAACAAAATCGGTAGCATGTTTTGGAAAAAAACATAAAAAGGTAATGATTGAAGCTGATAGTGCAATATCCCGCTTTTTCAAGAAGCTTGTGTAAAAGGACAAGAGGAAGAATCGAACAAAAGAGATGGTAAATACAAAGAGATAACCATACCCAATCATGAGAATCAGCAAAATAATTTGTACTTTTTCTTTGGAAATATATCGTTGTAGTCTTCGCTGAAAGATATAGAATATACCAATGATTGGCAATCCGAGTCTTGTTAAGATGGAAGGTGTTTCTTCTTGATAAATTCCATAGAAATTGGCTTGAATGACCTTATTTTCTTTCCAACGACTGTATAGCTGACTTTTAAGAGAGTGAGAACTCGATATGAATTGTTTCGCATGGGAACGACCACAATAATAGATATTTTGTTTGGCCATGTAATCCGAGAAAGAAAACTGATGGATGTTTTTTAAATGATCAATGGGTTCAATTTGTGAAACATAGTAACAATCATAGAAATTTGGATCTTTGATGCCATATACGATGATTGCCGTATCTTTATTTTTTGCCAACACATAATTTTGTTTGATTTGATAAATACGATAAATACCCGGATGTACTTCTTGGGTACGAGGATAACATAAGAACATGGATAGGACGATCAGACCCATCCAAAGACAAAGCAGACCTGGCTTATGAAAACGAATCCATAGAAAAAACATGTAAAACATGCCTAATGTTACAATGCAAAAAAGATCATGCGTGATCATCAATGCCCAAAAGCCAATGGCTAGAAAGTAAGACGCCATTGTCATAGACAAATTCGATCCTTGATCTTTTCATACATCTTTTCGCCAATTCCTTTTACTTCTTTCATTTCTTCTAACGATGTAAAAGATTTGGTCTTTCGATAGGCGATAATGCGTCCGGCCAATGCTGGGCCTATGCCTGGTAAAGTTTGTAGTTCTTGTTCAGTGGCCGAATTAATGGATACTTTTTTGAGCGTCGTTGATGATTTTTTGGGAATGACGATAACTTCTTTCGGATTCATTTCTTTTAACATCGCAAGCGATGAAGTATCGGCTTGTTGGGTCAATCCACCGGCTGCTTCAATCAGATCTTTGATGGTACCATCCCATTTTATGGTATACACACCTGGTGTCTTGACTTCTCCTTTGATTTCTACGGTTTTGGTAGATGGAGAAACCAAATCTAAGGAAATCGGTTGGTAACGGCCTACATACGCAAATACAAAAAATGCAAAGATACAAAAAAAGAGAAGCGTTCTTTTCATATAAATCACCCTCCTCTATTACGTTTTGCATTGGCAACATAGCCAAATTTATTTGATTTCTAAGATCTTTACATCATAGGGTTCTTCCACATGATGAACGGTTACGGTTTGACCAACTTTGGAACCAATTAACGTTTCACCAAGCGGTGTTGCATTCGAAAGTTTGCCTTTTAGCGGATCGGCTTCTTGACTACCAACAATTTGGAATTCCATTTCCGTATTATCCGATAAATCTAAGATCTTAACAGTGGATCCAAATTTTACTTTTTTCTCCCCAGATTCTTTTTCTACATCATTGACAATGACCGCATTTTTGATCATTGCTTCTAATTCTTGAATTCGTGCTTCGACACGAGCTTGATGATCACGAGCTGCATCATAATCCGCATTTTCGGACAAGTCACCTTGAGCACGAGCTTCTTGTAACTCGACAATGACTTCATTTCGTACATTATGAATTAAATTATTTTGTTCTGCAACTAAAGCATTATAACCTTCTTGCGTTACATAATTTTTTTCTTCTGCCATGTTTCCACTCCTTATTTTTTTGCACAGTGATTATATCACATATCTATTGGTTGTCCAAATTCAGGTCCAATTCTTCGACCTTTTTTTCATGCTCTTCTAATGTCTTGGAATAATAGACTTTTCCATCGCCATGGATATCGGCTACAAAATATAGATAATCGGATTTAGTCGGATGTAAGACAGCATCGATGGCATTTTCTCCTGGATTTAAGATCGGACCAATTGGTAATCCATCGTGTTCATACGTATTGTATGGTGAATCAACATCCGTATTGACTTCACAATCTTGTGCATCTTTATAATCATCGTACAATGCGTAACAAACCGTTACGCTGGATTGTAGTTTCATTTTATCATTCAATCGATTATAGAATACCCCTGCAATTTTTTTCATATCGCTTTTCGTGGCAGATTCAAATTGAACAATACTTGCTAGAGTCAAAATTTGTTGTAAAGAATAGCCACTCTTATCAATATCGGATTTGTATGTGTCATATATATCTTGAAAACGATCGAGAAATACTCGTGTAATTTCATCAATTGTCATATTTTTCGTCAACAAATACGTGTCTGGGAATAAATATCCTTCTAATTTGACTTTATAGTTGGAATTATTGAGAGTATCTACATCTAAAAATGTATACTCTTTGGCCAATTTCTTAATATAATTGATATCGTTCCATTTTTTTAATATTTCTTTGGACGTATATTTTGGATACTTTTCTGCAATCATAGCAGCAATTTCTTTGGCCCATTTTCCTTCGGGTACTGTAATTTTGATTTGTTCCTTTGTCGCATTATTGACATTGGAAATATATTTTAGAACCCCCTCTGTGCTTAGACCATTGCTAATTTCATAATCGCCCGCATAATAAGATTCTTGTGTATGTATCTTCGAATACAAATCGGCCATTCGAGCTGAGCGGATCAGCCCTTTCTTTTCAAGATTGTTTAATACATTATCATAGGATTCGCCTTCTTGGATCACAAAATCAACTTTTTTAGATCCATTACCAACGGGTGTCAATGCATAGAAGTAATAGCCGCCACATGCTACAACCATAATCAAAAGTATCAAAACAACGATGATCAGTGGTCGATGTTCATGTTTGGCTTTATGCATTCTCTTCATCCTCCACAAAGGTGTTGATGACTTCTTCTACCATATCCCATTCTTCGTCACTTTCAATGGGGAATAAATTTCCTTGGGCATCATAGCGGGATGCATAAACTTGGCCATCTTCTAGATCTGGGTCTTGAAAAACCACATATTGTTGTCCATAATCGGGCGAATCAAAAGTAAACAAGATGATCATCTTTTTTTCTTGTCCATTTTCGTCTGTCACATATAAGCAATTTGAATCTAACATGATAGGGTCCTCCTTTTAAAAAAAATACGGGGATCTAAACTAACCCCCGTTACGTTGTCGATCTAAGTAACTCTGTAAAATTTCTACAGCGGCCATTTGATCAATGATTTGCTTGCGTTTTTTTCGCGAAACATCCCCTGAAATCAATAATCGCTCAGCACTCACCGTTGTCAATCGCTCATCCCACAGATGACAAGTAATGCCTTCTTTTTCCAATTCATTCGCAAAATCAATCGAAAGCTGTCCGCGCTCGCCAATATCACCATTCATATGTTTAGGCAATCCCAACACAACTTCTTTGATCTTCTCTTGATCTAATAGCTCTAAAATTTGATCAAAACAATCATCATAATCATCAGATTCAAAGCGAATGGTCTTTAGAGCTCTCGCAATAAAACGTGAAGAATCACTGACTGACACGCCACATGTTTTACTTCCTAAATCCAATCCGATAATGCGTTCCATTACTTCTCCAGATAGGCGCGCACCAATTCTTCAATGATTTCATATCGTTCAATACGTTGAATCAAGTTACGTGCATTCTTATGTGAAGAAATATAAGCAGGATCATTACTGATCAAATAACCTGCAATTTGGTTAACAGAACTATATCCACGTTCTTCCAGCGCATCGCTGACTTCACGCAAAATGGTCTTGATGTTTTCACGACGAATTTCTTCAGTAGTGAAAGTCATTGTTTCTGTAACGTCTTTCATCATCATCACACTCCCTTAATAGATATATATAATTATACACAATATTTTTCGATAAATAAACCGGTTTACGCAATTGTCTGTAAGGTTGCTTTTACGTTTTCTAATGCCTCGGCCACTTTGCTAGCATCTTTACCTCCAGCTTGCGCCATATCAGGTTTTCCACCACCATTTCCTTGGCAGATTTGTGCAGCAGCTTTCACCAATTTTCCAGCATGTACGCCATGAGCTACGGCTTCTTTACCAGCACCGGCTACAAAGACCAATTTTCCATGATTTTCATTCACAAAGAAACATACCACTTTTTCATCTTGTGCCTTGGTATTGGATACAATATCTTTTAATGCTTTGGCATCCATATTTTCTACTTGTTTGATCAAAACATGGATCGATCCCCAATCTTCAATGTCATTGGCCCAATCTTTGGCTTTTAAAGCAAACATTTGATTCTGCAAATTCGCAATTTCTTTTTGGAGTTCTTTCATTTGCTCATAGCTCTGTGCCACTTTATGATCGATATTCTTAATGGTCTTTTGTTTGGCACTGGATGCAATATGTTCCAACATGCGATGTTCTTGGGCAAATTCATTGTATGCAGCCAATTTGGTCTTAGCCGTGATCCGTCGAACATCCGATCCAATGGATTCTTCACTCACAATCTTGCATACACCAATTTCGGATGTATTGTGAACATGACAACCCGCACAGAATTCTTTGGATACATCTCCCATCGTTACAACGCGTACACGATCACCATATTTTTCGTTGAACAAAGCCATTGCACCGGATTTTTTGGCTTCGTCAATATCCATGATTTCTTTGGTTACTGGATATCCAGCCGCGATATATTCATTCACAAGATCTTCAACTTTAGCCAATTGTTCGTCACTTACTTTTTCATAGTGATTAAAATCAAAACGTAAATAATCGGCACAATTGTAGGATCCAGCCTGATGAATATGTGAACCAACCACTTTTTGTAAAGCAGCCTGCAATAAATGGGTTGCCGAATGATTGGCCGTTGTATTTAACCGTTGTTCCTCATTGATTTGACAAGTCACCGTATCGCCGATGGTCAATTGGCCCGCATTGATCTTAACTGTATGCAACGGTTGTTTATTTGGCGCTTTTTGTACATCGGTTACATCCAATTCTACACCATCACCTGTCATCGTACCGGTATCTGCTGCTTGTCCTCCGCTTTCGGCATAGAAAACCGTCTGATCCAAGATGACTTGTCCATCATCACTCAGTGTATCCACTGCTTCACCATCTTTAAATAAACCAATCACTTTAGCTTCGCAAGTATATTGATCATAACCAATAAATGTACTTGGTTGGGTGAAAGCCATCAAAGCTTCGTGTTGTTCCCCAAAGGATTCCTTTGTATTTCGTGCATTTCGAGCACGTTCTTTTTGTTTGTTCATTTCAATATCAAACTCTTCACGATCCACCGATACATTGGATTCTTGGGCAATTTCTTGCGTTAATTCAAATGGGAATCCATAGGTATCGTAGAGTTTGAATACGATCTTTCCTGGTAAATGACCATCGCATTTTTGAATTTCAGCATCCAATAATGCTTGTCCGTTTTTCAACGTTTTCTTAAATGTCTTTTCTTCGACTTCAATCAATTTTTGATTGTAAGCAACATGTTCTTGCAAATATGGATAGAAATCTTGCATGGTATCGGCCACCACAGGCACTAATTTATATAAGAATGGTTCGTCCAGTCCTAATTTCAAACCATAACGAACGGCTCTCCGTAATACACGACGCAATACATAGCCACGACCAGAATTGGAGAAGTTAGCCCCATCGCTCATCGCAAAAGTAATGGTCCGAATGTGATCGGCAATGACTCGATAAGCCATTTTATATTCACCTTCATATGGATATTTCGCTAATTTTTCAGTAGCATGAATGATAGGTAAGAATAAATCGGTATCAAAATTGGTTTCTCCATCTTGGATCAGTGCAACCAATCGTTCCAGTCCCATTCCGGTATCAATGTTCTTTTGAGGTAATTCTTTATAGTCTTTTCGATCAATGGATGGATCACAATCGTATTGAGAAAATACAATATTCCATACTTCTACATATCGATCATTTTCCATTTCATCGAAAAATAATTTTTCACCTAATCCTTCTGGATCATATTTTTCACCACGGTCAAAGAAGATTTCACTATCTGGCCCTCCAGGCCCTTTACCAATTTCCCAGAAATTGTCCATGGTCCGTAACATGTGGCTTGGATCAACGCCACATTCTTTGGTCCAAACATTATAGGCATCATCATCATATGTATATACTGTGATATATAAACGATCGGTGTCAATGCCCATCCATTCTTCACTGGTTAAAAATTCCCATGCAAAGTGAATGGCTTCTGTTTTAAAGTAGTCACCAATGGAAAAGTTTCCCAACATTTCAAAAAATGTATGATGGCGAGCTGTTTTCCCTACATTTTCAATATCATTGGTACGAATGCTTTTTTGTGCATTCGCAATTCGATTGGAAGCTGGTTTTTCACTTCCATCAAAATATTTCTTTAAAGCGGCGACCCCAGCATTGATCCATAATAAAGTTGGATCATTCACGGGAATTAGACTTGCGCCGGGTTCGATCATATGACCCTGTTGTTCAAAATAATCCAAAAACATTTGTCTGACTTGGTTGCCTGTTAATTGTTTCATCTTTTCCTCCATTAAAAAACGTTCCTATTTCTAGGAACGTAAATTACGCGGTACCATCCTAGTTCATCCATGTTTGATAGATGCCCTTGATTATTCGTTAACGCCGAAATACGTTTATCTCCAAAATAGCTTCAGACCAAATTCTTTGTAAGGTTTACACCAACCACCTTATCTCTGATTTCCTAAACAAGATCCTACTTATTTTTATCATCGATAAATCAAATGAATAATATCACGAACAAAGTAAAAATTCAATAGACTATTGGATTGGATCCAATGTCAAGATTCGTGTCAGCCATTCCGCAACTTTTTCAATATTTTTACGTGCAAATTGCTCATTAAAGTCTTTTTCTGCCCATTCTATGGTAAATCCAATCAAGGTATCTGTTAGCGTTGTTAAGAAGAAGATCCGATCGTCTTCGGGTACATTCATTTCATTAAAAATTGGTGTGAAATAGTTTTCAAAGGACACCCAATAGATTTGATGCATATAGCGAAATAAATCATGTGTACTCAATGAATTAAAGATATGACGTCCAGCTAATTTCCATCTTGCCACTTTTCTTAAGATATCTTCAAGCATTTCTCGCCAATTATTCAAATTAATGTTTTGTAAATTGGTTTGATCGATCAGATATTGAAAAGTTTGTCCCAAGAGATCATAAATATCTTCAAAATGGTAATAGAAAGTATTGCGATTTATGCCACATCGAGTCACGATATCTTTTACAGTAATTTTTGTGAACTCTTTTTCCTCTAATAATTCAATTAATGAATGCATGATCGCAATTTTTGTGAAATCTGACATACGCTATCCCTCTGTCCATTATTTTAAATGATTCATTTTTAATATTCAAATGTTTACTTTTCCTGAATGTATAAGTCAATATCAACAGATCCAGAAATTCCATCAACGGATCCTTTCTGTGTATACTGCCACATCGTAAACGCTTTCTTATATGTTAGGGTATCGCTATAGGAAGCTAACCATATATCTGAATCGATCTTGTTCACCTGAATATCATTGGATAGCCAAGATGCATTCCCATACACCAATGTTTTATAACCTTTCTTTTTCAAACGAGATACAAAGGCATTGGCAATCTTTGTTTTCTCCTGTTTGGTCAAATCATCGATCCGACTGGTTTGGCCTTCTAATCGTTCCATATCAAAAGCAATCGGCAGATCTAAATCATAAGCAGAAACCAAGGATAGAACATAATCGGCTTCTTCTTTCGCTTCCGCTACCGTAATGGCACTGGAAAACCAATAAACACCTACTTTTAAACCGGCTGCTTGCGCTGCTTTGATATTGGTGGCAAATGCACGATCTTCATACAAAGCCCCTTCACTAGCACCTCGATATCCACATCGAATCATCGCAAAAGTAATATCGCTTTTCTTTACGGCATCCCAATCAATAGATCCTTGATGACTGGAAACATCGATTCCTGTTTGCGTAGAATAATGATCATCACTAAATGTCATCAATCCATTTTTATATCCAAAAGCATTTAGATCATAATAAGAGCCACTTTTTTTCTTTTGTGTAGAAGAAGACATGGAAAGAATCGATAGGATCAAGCCAACTACACAAACCAGGATCATCCATAAGATCATGAGTCGTTTTCGCTGTTTTTGTTGTCTCATGCATCTATTCTAACATGTTTTAGTCGATTGGTTCTATGGAATGAATAAACATACATCGCATCGCATTCAAAACCGCAAGGATCATCACACCGACATCGGCAAAGATTGCAACCCACATATTGGTCAAACCAAATGCGCTTAGGACCAAGCATAGAACTTTGATACCAATCGCAAACCAAATATTTTCTTTTACGATTCGTAAACATTTTCGTGAAATATGAATAGCCGTCGCTAATTTTAATGGATCGTCGTCCATTAATACGACATCTGCTGCTTCAATGGCTGCATCACTTCCCATGGCTCCCATGGCTACCCCAATATCGGCTCGTGATAATACCGGTGCATCGTTGATGCCATCGCCCACAAAAGCTAAACGATCCGTTTCTTTGGCTTTATTTTGAAGTAGATCTTCCACTTTTTTTACTTTATCTTGAGGCAATAATTCACTATAGACATTTTGGATACCTACATCTTGAGCGACTCGTTGCGCGACCGATCGAGAATCTCCGGTCAACATCACAATATTGGATACACCATTTTTCCGTAATTCAGAAATCGCTTGTTTCGTATGTGGTTTCACAACATCGGAAATATGAATATGGCCGGCATATACGCCATCGATTGCAATGTGGACAATGGTTCCAGCATCCAAGCAATTTTGCCAGGAAATGCCCATTGCATCCATCATCTTGGCATTGCCAACACAAACAAGTTTCCCATTGACTATTGCTTGCATGCCTTGTCCTGCTATTTCTTTGGCATCCGAAATCGAACAAGCATCGGCTTCATTGGGATATGCCTTCTTTAGCGAATTCGCAATCGGATGGGTCGAATAACGTTCCACATGGGCAGCCATATGAAGCAATTCGTCTGCCGAAATTTTTTCTGGATGAATATTGGTCACTTCAAAAACGCCTTTGGTCAATGTACCGGTTTTATCAAATACCACTGTTTTGATTTCCGATAACAATTCTAGATAATTAGAGCCTTTGACCAGGACCCCTTCATGACTGGCCGATCCAATTCCGGCAAAGAAACTCAATGGAATACTGATAACCAATGCACAAGGACAACTAACAACTAAAAAAATCAATGCGCGATATAAGTATGTTCCCCATTGTGGTTGCGTATGCATCATACATTGAATCAGGGGTGGAATAAATGCGAGCGCAATGGCTGAATATACAACAATCGGTGTATAGATTCGAGCAAACTTCGTAATGAAATTTTCGGAATGCGATTTATGCGAACTCGCATCTTCAACCAATTCCAACACTTTGGCAACGGTCGAATCCTCAAAAGCTTTGGTCGTGCGAATTCTTAATACGCCATCGGTATTGATACAACCACTAATGACTTCATCCCCTTTATGCACAGAACGAGGTATGGATTCACCGGTTAATGCAGTTGTATCCAAAGATGCATCACCATCCAAAACTACACCATCAATTGGGATTTTTTCTCCCGTTTTCACAACCAGGATCGATCCAATTTCTATTTCATCCGGATCTACTTGTTCAAGATGACCATCTCGTTCTAAGTTGGCATATTCTGGTGCAATGTCCATGAGATCCGTAATATTTTTTCGACTTTTACCAACGGCATAGGATTGAAACCATTCACCCACTTGATAAAACAACATGACTGCAATCGCTTCTGTATAGTCACCATTTTCACGAATCGCTAAAGCAATCGCACCGACTGTCGCAATGGCCATCAGAAGACATTCATCAAAAGGTTGGCGATGAATGATTCCTTTGATGGCTTTCCATAAAATGTCATATCCAATGATCAAATATGGAATCATATATAGAAGAAAACGCATCCAACCCGAAACGGGAATAAAATACAAAACAATCAGTAATCCTGTAGACAAGAGGATACGAATTAAATTTTGTTTTTGTTTCTTATTCATAAACTGACCTATAGGAAGATCTCGCAATCGTCTTCCACCCGTTTACAATTTTTTCGCACTTGTTCCATCACCGTTTTGGGTTCTACCCCCTCTTCAAATTCGACTTTCATTTTCAGCGTCATAAAGTTTACTGTGGCATCTTTGACACCTTGCGTGGCTTTTGCAGCTTGTTCCATTTTATCTGCACAATTAGCACAATCTACATCAATTTTATAACTTTTTTTCATACAAATCACCCTTTCAACGATTCAACAATCGTTTAATTGTATCTATATGATAGCATACTCTATGACGATGTCAACAAAGATAAAACAATTATTCAATCTTTTACTTGACGATAATGATAGAATGAAAAAAAGGAGATTTTTATGACTAAACCATTGCCGCATCATCATCAAGAAAACGAACAAGAAATCATTGAACATATTCCCAATCCAGAAACCATTGAAACGGTTGCTGCTGCCATGAAACAGCTCGGTGATCCCACACGATTGCGCATCTTTTGGTTTCTTTGTCATGCCCAAGAATGTGTGATCAATATTGCTGCAGCAGTCGACATGTCCAGTCCAGCTGTTTCCCATCATTTACGCTTATTAAAAGATGCCGGATTGATCACCAGTGAAAGACATGGTAAAGAAATGTATTATCAAGCAGCCGATTCTGAACTGGTAAATACACTTCATCATGTCATAGAAAAAGTAGCAAAGGTATCTTGCCCATCCCATGAAACGTAAATCATCGTAATTGGTCGTTTACGACGATCGACAAAAACACGTTTCCCTTATGCAATCGAAAAGATTCAAATTTCAATCTGTATTTAATTTTTTCTTTATTTCTTTCATCAGATCCGCATAACAAACGATATTTGAAATCTCAAGATTTTCTGCCACCGTTGTAACTATAGGTTTTGAAATATGTGAGACAGTAAGTATTTTGTCATCTAAAAAAGCATGTTCTATATCACCGAAATATTGAATGGAACCATTGGACATGATCATCACATCAGAGAAATTTTTCAACAACGAAATCAATATATGTGAGATAAATAATACGGTGGTTCCCTTTTCTTTGAGCCAATTTAAGATATTCACGATTCGTTTTTTTCCTAATAAATCTTGTGTTCCCGTGATTTCATCGAAAACGATAATTTGAGTATTTCGTAGCAATGCTGACGCAATATTGATGAACTTACGCTCTGAATACGATAAATCGAAATAGTTTAATAAACTTACTCCTTCTTTTACTGTTCTAGATACATCATCAGGGATAGAATCTTCATAAACAAAGTTCAAAGAGAATTGAAATGACGGTTGAATTGCGTTACATTGATTAAAGTATTTCATCACAACAAAATTATACCAAAAAGGCCGATGGCAATGAGCGTAGCTATTCAACCATCGGTCCCTTTTTAATAGACTAATCAATGATCACTCAGTACAGCACCCTAATTATTTAAACTATATTTCTTAACGAATTATTATTCATATGTAATATGATAGTTAAGATATTAAGCGAATTCTGATTTGATTGAATATCCTTATTTTCTAAATTCGAATCCATATGTCTATTCATCTATATCCGCAATATATGGAATAGAAGGTGCCGCCCCTTTTTTACTGATTGCCATCGAGGAAGCTCTTGAAGCAATATCCATCGAAATTTTTATCGTTTTTCCTTTTACGATAGAGGCAACAAAGAAACCAATAAATGTGTCTCCAGCACCTGTTGTATCCACAACCGGAGCTCTATATGCTTTTTGCCGATAAATCCTTTCACCATGGATATATACAGATCCTGTTTCGCCCAGGGTCAAAATTATGTGTTTGTTTGAAAAACGTCTCGCTAAACCTTCGATGAGTTGTGAAATATTTTCTGGATCGATGTTTAATAAAGCACTTGCCTCGTGCTCATTTAAGATTAAGTAATCGACAAAATCAAAATTCACTTGTTTGGCATCTTCATTCATCGGTGCTGGATTATAGATGACGATCATTCCCTTTTCATGAGCTTGCTCAATGATTTTAGAAACATCATTGATCTCATTTTGTAAAACAATGAAATCTCCTGCCTGATATGTATGCAAGATCTTGTCAAAATAGAAGGCAGGAATAGCACGGTTTGCCCCACCATATAGAAGAATGCAATTATCATGACTATGATCGATCTGAATGATCGCATGGCCCGTTTTTACGTCTGGATTTATATAAATAAGACTTGTATCAATACCTTCGTTGCTCAAATAATCCAGCAAGAAACTACCATCTTTGCCAACCGATCCGGCATGTGCCACATTCACGCCTGCTCTTTTTAATGCAACGGTTTGATTTAAACCTTTACCTCCAACAAATTGTTGCATTGATTTTGAAGCTATTGTTTCTCCTTTTTTAACAAAGTTATCCACCTCATACACATAGTCGATGTTTAAAGATCCGAAATTTAACACTTTCATATTCATTCCACTTTCAATGTTTTAAATATATATTCTTTATATTTTTCGGGATAAAGCTTACTGCAAACATAGATATTTGGCTCTTTGCCCGAGAAAAAATTACTGTCCACCAATACCGAACCATAGCTTGGTCCAGGTGTCGTATCAACTTGACAATAGTATTTCTTACAATCCTTGATACACTCCGGATACAAGGCTGCTGCCATCGCCGATGGATCTGCCATATCCAGATACGTATCACCGAAACGATCCACATTCATTTCCATTAATACTCGATTGCAATCGATGGCAAACTTACCTAAATCTCCACTTTCACGAATCCGTTTAATTTCAGGTGGGGTCAACATACATTCATCCAAACAGGCATCCCAACCTACAAAGATGACATTTTCCAATCCGGCTTCAACCACAATTCTTGCGGCTTCTGCATCTTGCCATACGTTAAATTCCGCTACGGGAGTAACATTACCAACTCCTAATCCTGCAGATCCCATAACGACGATCTTACCCGCTTTTTTCATAATTTCAGGTGCCAATTTGATGGCTAAAGCAATATTCGTCAAAGGACCTAAAGTAATGATATCAATTGCACCATCCTCACTCGCGTCCAAAGCTTCAAGAATTTTTAATACTGCATGCCCTTCGCTTTTCTTTAAATAATGAGGAACTAACCCAATATCTCCCATTCCATCCTTTCCGTGTGTTTCATGTGCATAGATCAATTTTTGAAGCAACATTGTCTCACAACCACGATATACCGGCGGTGTATATGTGTTGGCTACCTCAATGGTCGTTAACGTGTTTTTAATTGCCTGATCAACATCTACATTTCCGGAAACCGTCGAAAAAAAGAGAATCTCGTAGTTCTTATCATTCAAGGCCATCGCAATGGCCATGGCATCATCGGATCCACAATCCGTATCAATAATTATTTTTCTTTTCATATCTTTACCCTCTATTCCTTCACAGGCTCTTTCTCTTTCGTCGTAAATTTCAAAATCGCTGCCGCCAGAATACAAACAGCAAGCATGATCAAAGCAAATGCTGCCATCAAAAAAAGCCATAGCATAGGAAAGACTGCTGGTCAAAACGACACCGGACTTACTGTCGTTCCAATACCAAATCATGCTTGTCTAAAAGTCAATGATTCTTCCTAATTTTTCTTAAATACGCCACTCAACATGGTTGGACACATAGCATCTTGTGTACCAAAAGCAATTCCACCTATAAACGATAGTATCATATCTATAGTATCGTTTGCGAATAAAGGTGTACCGGCTAAGAAAATAGCGGTAAAAAGTGTGCCAAGGGTCAACACTTTGGAAGAAGCACTCTTCCACCACCAAACCCGTGATATTCATCGTCAAAATACGTTCAAGAGCAAAAGCTAATAAACCGACTGTTTCAATCGTCTGACCATACAATTTTGAAAATTGAGGCAAATTACTACCAATAATAACATATGAGGCTCTTGCCAAAAAATACATGTAAAATTTATATCGATCCTGATTGCACCTAGTTGCTTAATACATATTTCACAGATGCTGTTGTCTAGATCATTGCACCCCTTTCTTATTGTCCATATCTTGAATCCATCGCATCTATCTAAAATCATTAATAATTGGATATTGATTGTTCCTTTATAAACATGAAAAAAAGATCTCTACATTTGAGATCTTGATGAATATATTCTATTATATACAAAAAAAGCCTTAAAAGGCTTTCTAGACAATGGTGCGGGTGACAGGACTCGAACCTGCACGCGTAAGCAATAGATCCTAAGTCTATCGTGTCTGCCAGTTTCACCACACCCGCATGCTTATACAGTATATCCTATTCAAATATAAAAGGCAAGTAAAAAATAGGTCAATGACCTATTTCTTATAAATCTTTGCAATCTTCGATCCGGCGTTTCACACCATTTAAAATGACATAGCCTTGTTCCGGCTCATCATGCACAATATAGCGTTCTCCTTGTTCCTTGTGGTCATGTTCATATTGTGTTTCACAAGTGATATCTTGTTTCGGCTTTAGTGCAGATTTTGATTTATTCATTTGTGCTTTCACAATGCCATAAATAACAAACATCAGGAATAAACCAATACAAATAGCGAACATCATGATCGTGTTCCCTCTTTTACACCTTCAATCAAACCAACAAGATTTTGTATCTCAGAAGGGATGATGATCTTTGTTGCTTGTCCATTAGCCATTTTTGCTAAAGTATCCAGACTTTTTAACTTGATGACCGCGTCATCAGCACCCGCTTCTTTAATTTTCTTGATAGATTCAGCCGTTGCTTCTTGCACCTTCCGAATAGCCTCTGCCCGACCTTCTGCTTCTTTGATTTCTTTTTCTTTCTCAGCTTCAGCACGAAGGATCATTGCTTGTTTTTCCGCTTCTGCATTTAATAAGGCGGATTGATTATGACCTTCCGCTTCCAAGATCATCGATTGTTTTTCTCCTTCTGCCGTTAAGATGGCCGCTCTTTTTTCACGTTCAGCCTTCATTTGTTTTTCCATCGCTTCTCGAATGGCCGTTGGTGGCTGAATATTTTTCAATTCTACACGTGTTACTTTGATTCCCCAAGGATCCGTAGCCAAATCTATGATTTGCAGCATCTGCGAATTGATGGCTTCTCGGCTTGTCAAGGTTGCATCCAATTCCATATCACCGATGATATTCCGTAAAGTTGTAGCTGTTAAATTTTCCATGGCCATGATCGGATTTTCTACACCATAAGCATACAATTGTGGATTGGTAATCTTGAAATATACAACACTATCGATTTGCATCGTAACATTGTCTTTTGTGATCACTGGTTGTGGTGCAAAATCAGCAACTTGCTCTTTTAATAACACTTTTCGAGCTACCTGATCGATAAAGGGAACCTTAAGATGAGGTCCTGAATCCCATGTTGTATAATAGCGTCCCAATCGCTGGATTACATAAGAACTTCCTTGTGGCACAACACGTATCATAAGTAACATTAGGAAAATCAAGATAAGTAAAATGAATATAAAAAACATACCCTTCTCCTTTAAGCTTTGCTTATATAATACAAATATGATAACAAAAATTGTACACAAATATCTAGAATTTATTTAAAAAGGTAAAATTCGCTTGATTTCAACAAATTCATATTTGATTCCATAAAAAAACGCAGATCTCTCTGCGTGAAAAAATCCAACTTAAAGAAAATTTAATGTAAAACGGTTGGTTTATGAAAAGACTCTAACTCATCTTGGATATATTTTTCCAGTTTCTCTAAAAATTCATCCGTAATTTCAAAACCATCAATTTCCGCAGGTAATTGCAAATGATTACGAACAAAATGAACCTGAGGAACCTCAGACATATTCTGATTTCCCATTTCCTTATCAACTTCTTTTAATTTTTCAAGAATTGGTTCTGCCAATTCTTTCATCAATTCATCCTCTGTCATACTTTTATTATAGTTTTTATCCGCAATTCATGCAAGCTATACACATTAAGCCAATTGATAATCTTGCCTTTCAATAAATTCCTGTCTTTTGGATTCATTCCAATATTGGACCGGTTGATAATATCCAGCCATGCGTGCCCATACTTCTACTTTTTCATTACATACTGGACAAAGCGTATGGGATCCTGGAATGTATCCATCCTTGTTGCAGATTGAATAAGTCGGTGAAATGGTCAAATAAGGAATCTGAAAGTGATGAATGATTTGATCAACAAGATGCATACAATCTTGCCAATGGACAATTCGCGAAGGAATATATACATGGAAAGCAGCACCACCTGTAAATAATGGCAAAAATTGTTGTTGGATCGTTAATGCTTCAAATACATCATCGGTATAGTTCACCGGTAGATGGGAAGAATTTGTATAATAACTTTTCGCATGTTCTGGCAACCATGTCCGATCTTTTTGCACCAATTCATAGGAGACTCGTTCTCCTGGAGTAGCCTCTAGGTTAAAAAAGGAATGATATTTTTCTTGATACTGATACAAACGATTTCTCATATGTGTCAATACCTTCACGACAAAATCTTGGGCTTGTTCCTTTCCTAAATCGGAATGGATCCAATTGGCCATTTCACAGGCCTCATTCATACCGATGACACCAAAAGTGCCAAAACAACGATCAAAAGATTTTAGATAATGTCGGGTATATGGATATAAACCCGCTTGTAAAAATTGATTCAGTATTTGTCTTTTTACATCCAATGTACGAGCAACTAGATCCATTAATTTATCTAGTTTTTCAAAAAAATCCGATTCATTCTTGGATCGATGAGCCAGTCGTGGCATATTGATGGTCACCATACCAATGGATCCTTGATTTTCTCCATATCCAAAAAAACCACTTGGCTTTTCATACAATGTATGATAATTATTCATCTTTTCTCGTGCATAACGAGAATGATGTGCAAAATAGGGGCTACCATATTTGGCAGCGACTTCAAACAACAATGCATTTAAAGTATCATTTTGCCAATCAAAATCATCTTGAATATTGATGGTTGGGATTGGAAAAGGAAAACTACGACCTGATTGATCAGCTTCCAATAGCGTTTTAAAAAAAGCTTTTTGAATCATTTTCATTTCATCAAGGCAATCTCCATAAACAAAATCTTGTTGAACACCACCAATAAAAACAGTTTGATTCTTTAAGTCTTCAGGGACGGTCCAATCAAATGAAATGGTCGAAAATGGTGCTTGAGAACCCCATCGAGCTGGAATATTGACTCCATAAATAAAGGTTTCAATACATTGTTGCGTACTTTTTTCATCCAACTGATCGACTTTCACAAATGGTGCTAAATACGTATCAAAACTTGGTATACATTGGGCACCTGCCCATTCATTTTGAAGGATACCTAAAAAATTGATCAATTGATTACAAGCTGAAAATAAATGTTTTGGCGGTCGTGAATGAACATTATGATCCAGTCCACTTAAACCATGTTCCAATAAAGGGCGAATGGACCATCCACAACTATCTCCCGTCAACATATCCAAATCATGAATATATATGTCACCTTTTTCATGGGCTTCTACAATTTGTTCATCATAGATAAAATGTGTCCAATAGTTTTTGGTGATGGCACCCGAGTTTGAAAGAATCAATCCACCAATGGAATACGTCGATAATCGATCATCATTGGGCAATGATTTATCAACATGAAGATAGGCATCCATGATCTTCTTATGGACTTGTGATACTTTTTGAAATTCTCTTACATTTTCACGCTGTTTTCGATAAAGGATATAAGCCTTCGCCACATCCGCATAACCAGTTACCGATAAAACATATTCAACACAATCTTGAATTTGTTCTACAGGAATCTTTCCATCTTGGATATCATCTGAGAATTCACTCGTTACACGTAGACTTAATAATTCAATAACAGAATCATCGGTTTCTTTGTTTAACGAGGCAAAAGCTTTTTGAATCGCTGCTTCGATTTTATGAATATCGAAGGCAACCACACTATTATCACGTTTAATAACTTGTATCATTCAGCTTGAACCTCCACTTCTAGATTTTCATCACGAAAAATTTGAGAAATTTTATTGATCTGTGTTGGATCAAAATTATGTAGTTGTTTGCTAAGCGTTGGTAAACTTTCGATATTGGTATGAAGAATAATTTTTTTCATGCCCGAAAGCCATTTCGCCAATGATTTTAGCGAAGCCATCGTATGATATTCTTGATTTAAATACAATTCAATTTGGTAAGGAATCGTCTCTTTCTTTAAGATATTTAAGGTTTTTTCAATGGGATGTATATCAAAATGCGCCATCCCAATGGATTTCGCATATTGACCTGGACTATTTTTTATATCTAGACTCACAAAATCAACGTATTTTTTTTGTATCAATGTTTCCAATTGATCGGGAAAGGATCCATTTGTAGTCACTTTGATGTAATATCCCATTTGTTTGATCAATGTAACAAAATCAAATAAACGAGGATCCATCAAAGGTTCACCACCTTCGATACAGACAGCCTCTAATACATCTGATCGCTTTTCTAAGTATTCGATGATTTCTTGTCGAGGTAATTCTTTCATCCCTTCTTGGATAAAGATCAATTCTGGGTATCGGTCAAATGGGCAGCGAAAATTGCTACCGGCCGTATATAAAACAGTGCTTATTTTATGTGGATAATGAGTCAATGAAACTTTCTGCCAATGAAAAAAAGGTAATTGAGAGGAAATGGATTCTGCATATTCTTTTGCGTTATTGGCTATCCGATTATATGATGGTAAAAATTGTCGAAACGCAACATCATCAACACCTTGAATCAAATGTTGCCACCAATCTCTTCGAATAGAATATACCTTTGCCATGGATTGTTTCGCAAAATCCGAAGTATATAATTCTTTATTTCGTTTATCCACTTTCGATGATTGCACTATAATAAATCCCTGTTGTTCTAAATGTTTTACACTTTTCGATATGGTTCCCTTATCGTAAACACCCATTTGTGAGATTTCACGCATAGAAATGCCTTCATTTTCATAAATCATGATCAAGATTGGTAATTGCGCATAAGTCAAATGTAAATCTTGTAAATTTCGATCATAATATTTTTGTGTGCTACGATACATGACACTGATGTTCATTAATAAATTTGTTTGTTGATCCATAGTTGAATTTTACCATATAAAAAGATGGATATGACATATCCATCTGAAATCAATTACTTTTCTTTCGCATCAAAATGCTCATCACGAACAACGACATCGTGAGCTCCACCTTCTACGATACTTGTTTGAGAAACCAACGTGATTTTTGCATTTTTTTGTAGTTCTGGAATGGTTAAACATCCACAGTTGCACATCGTATGACGAACTTTTGATAGAGTGATCCGTACATTATCTTTCAAAGAGCCGGCATATGGAATATAAGAATCAACACCTTCCACAAAAGCCATTTTCTTATCTCCACCCATATCATAGCGTTGCCAGTTTCGGGCACGAGCCGAACCTTCACCCCAATATTCTTTCATATAGTTTCCGTTGACCGTAACCAACTTATTTGGAGCTTCATCAAAACGAGCAAAATAACGACCTAACATGACAAAATCTGCACCAAATGCTAAGGCCAACGTGATGTGATAATCATAAACAATACCTCCATCACTGCAAATTGGTACATAAATTCCTGTTTCTTCAAAATATTTATCACGAGCACGAGCAACATCTAAAGTGGCCGTTGCCTGTCCTCGACCAATTCCTTTTTGTTCACGTGTGATACAGATGGAACCACCACCAATACCAATTTTGACAAAATCAGCACCAGCTTCTGCTAAGAATCGGAATCCTTCTTCATCGACAACATTTCCCGCACCGACCTTTACGGAATCTCCATAATGATCACGAATCCATTGGATCGTGTTGGCTTGCCAAGCGCTGAATCCTTCACTTGAATCAATACATAATACATCAGCTCCGGCTTCCACCAAAGCGGGTACACGTTGCTCATAATCACGGGTATTGATACCAGCACCAACAATGTAGCGCTTTTGATCATCCAATAATTCCAATGGATGATCTTTATGACTTTCATAGTCTTTTCTAAATACGAAAGCAACCAATTTTTGGTCCTTATCCACAATTGGCAACTGATTTAATTTATGATCCCAAATAATATCATTGGCTTCGGATAAAGTGATATCTTCATCGCCAACAATTAATTTTTCAAATGGAGTCATAAAATTCTTCACTTTTTCTGAAGGATCCATCCGACTAATACGATAGTCACGACTCGTTACAATACCTAATAGTTTTCCATTGGCTTCACCATTTTCAGTAACCGCCATGGTTGCATGTCCAGTTTCTTTTTTTAATGCCAAAACATCGGCCAATGTATCTTCTGGTGAAACATTGGAATCAGAACCCACAAAACCAGCTTTTGTCGCTTTAACACGGCGAACCATCGCTGCTTGTGATTCCACTGTTTGCGATCCATAAATAAAACTAATGCCACCTTCTTGAGCTAAGGCGCAAGCTAATTTTTCACCACTTACAGCTTGCATGATGGCTGAAACCATAGGAATATTCATTGAAATGGCTGGCTTTTCACCTTTTTTAAATTTCACCAATGGTGTCTTCAAACTTACACGATCCGGAATACAATCTTCACCTGTATAGCCTGGTACTAATAAATATTCATTAAAAGTTCTTGATGGTTCTTCAAAAAATTTTGCCATATTTCTCTCCTTTGTATTGAAATGATTATATGCAATTTTAATATGCTTTGCAAATTTTATTCGTATTCTCCAACCACAACTGAATATGGTGCAATGGTGATATCTTTTGCTCTCTGGCCATTGTTATTTCCGTTATCAAATAAAATCGTCACTTGATCCTGTACAACATAATGATATGTATTTCCGGTTGGATTGAAAAAAGAAATACAGCTATCTTCTTTATCGTTGCATTCGTAGACTAAAACAGCATCTTCAATCGTTTCAAAGCGGGTATTTTCTCGTGTCTTTTCAATGGTCGATAATCGAAAACAAGGATGTTTTTTTCGAATTTGGATCAGGGTTTTGGTTTGATTGAGTACGTCTTGAAAATAGTTACGACGATCATAATCGATTTTATTGTAATTATCCGATCGATTGTATGAATTACCAAGTCCTTGTTTGGTTCGACAAAATTCTTGGCCAGAATGAATAAATGGCACACCTTGTGACAACAAGACGATGGCATTTGCTAAAACCTGACGTTTTTTACGAATTTCTTCGTTTTCATCACTGCAACAAACTTGATTCTTATCCCATAGCGTATGGTTGTCATGACATTCTACATAATTGATGACTTTTTCAGGTGAGTCATACGTATTTCCTGAAGCGCTCATTCGATCCATCATAGAATAAATGATGGATGTATCCCCACTGGAAAAACCTTTTTGTGTTAATTGGTCATTCGGCCCTCTAACGACATTACGAAAACTATCCGAAAAATGGCCAATATATGGCATTTTTTGCTGATTTTGTTGCGTTGCCCGAAGATCTTCCGAAACAAAGCTTGGCATATTCCAACCTTCTCCATAGATCATAAAATCTGGTTTGATCTTCTTACAAACAGATGCAATTTCATTCATGACATTAACATCAAGGATTCCCATCAAGTCAAAACGGAAACCATCCACATCAAACCACTCAACAATACGACGACAAGTTTCAACCAAGTATTCGCGTGCCATCGGTGCCTGTGAATCATAATCATTTCCACAAAACGAGCCATTCGAAAAAGCACCTTCACGATTCATTAAAAAATAATAATTTGGAACAAGATTTTCCAATGAGAATTTTTCTTTTTCATAGACATGATTAAAAACAAGATCCAAATTTACACGGATACCTGCTTTATGGCAATTTGCGACTAAATTTGCGAAAGCTTTGACTCGACTGGTTGCATCAATTGGATTGATATCATAACTACCTTCTAAACAACGAAATTGTACGGGATCATAGCCCCAATTATAGAAAATATTGGGATATACTTCATCTACAGAACCAAAATCAAAGACGGGCATCAATTGAACATGGGTAATGCCTAAAGAACGCAAATAACTAAATCCGGTACATTTTTCTTTTGTAATCTCATTTTCTTGCGTAAATCCTTGAAATTTTTTGGGATAACTAACACCAATATCTGGCATGGAGGTCATATCTCGAATACTGGCTTCATAAATGAGTGCATCGCAATTGCTTTTTAACGGAGGCATAACCACTTTTTCTGGCAAATCAAGAAGATGGATATCCATCACAACCGAGTATTTAGAATTTGGACCGCTAAAATTGGTATACGGATCGACAATTTTTCGCCAACTGCCATTGACTCGTACCAAAAAGTAGTATGCATCGCCTAAGCAATTTTTATTGACACTCACTTCATAAACGCCTTTGGCATCTCGTTTCAAATGATAAACTTCTTCTTGTCGATCATGTTTTAACAACAACAAAATAGAATAGGCTATTGGCGACCATAATTTAAAGGTTGAACAAGTAGGTGTATAGGTTAAACCTAAATCGTTTCCTTTATAAGTATAGGTATGATTGAATCTTACTGTTTTCACAATGTGCGCATAGTTTACGATAGTTGTACGACAATGTTCATCATAAATGGTATATTCTTCACCCATTTGGATCGAAGAAGCATTTAAAGATAGATCATAATGGATATAGCCATTATACAGTTCAGACCGCGAACGAATGGTTAGAGGAATGATCCGATCATGTGTATCTTTTAAGTGAAAAATAGAACTATTTCCATTATAGAAATTTTTGGACATGAACACGTTGATACAGTCAAAATCATCAAAATAAGCCTCAAAGTTAGATTGCATTCGCATAAAATTTGCCTCTCTTCTTCTGTTATTCTACCACTAATATTAATTGTATTCTATGTATTTGCCAAGTGGGCATATCGTATATTTAAAATTTTATTATCTATTTTTCATGGATACTCTTTTCTGTTCATGGTATTATCACAATCACGTGATGGGATTCCATTCATAATAGAGTTCGGTATGCTCCCTTGTTAATCAACATAAAAAAAAAGACCCGGCAGCGTGCTAGGTTCGCAGGGGCAGGCCCAACTATCTTCGCCGCGGGAGTGCTTAACTTCTGTGTTCGGGATGTCAACAGGTGTATCCACTCCGCTATCGCTACCGGATCGTG